>JAHFHN010000001.1 GCA_023246885.1 Microcaldota archaeon | reverse complement strand
ATACACTAGTAAAGATGCGCCGTTCAAGTTCGTTAAGAAAATCGACGGCTCTGTGCTAACCGGCAATTTTACCGTTAGCACACTTTATCCCTCAACTGAAAGTTCAGCAGTAAGTACAATTGTTTTAGACCAAACAACTAAGTCAGCTTATTTACTTACTTTTACTACTCTATCTAGCGCTCCAGTGTTAATCATTAATAGGACCTGGCCGTTAACCGGTTCGCTAATAGATAGCGGTGTTTATGCAATGTCCGCTTCAAGAACAAACTTACTTGTACTGACCCTAGCCTCTAACATAGTTCGCTATTCATTAGGCACATCTACTTTGCCGCTATCAGGAAATTTAATAGGTGTGCGCCAAGTGAGCAGTTCACAGTTGCCTTTGAATACTTTCGCAACCGCGATTCTTGCACCGCGAACGGGCGGTAGTTTTTACTTTGGCACTAACACTGGAAAACTTTACAGACAACCATATATGAGTTCAGGCGTATCTGCGCCAGTGGAAGTTGCTAGTTTTGCTGGAGAAATTAAGTCAATTCAACAAAAAGATGATACTACATTATACATTTTGACAAGTACTGCAATTCACAAGTATTCGATACCGGATAACGCCGCATCTCGAGTATATGCTTTAAATCCAGCTGAATCAGATCGGTTTATCCAGTTAATTATAAGCCCAAATAAGGAAATATTTGTTTCAGCTAAATCAAAAGATTCTTTAACCAAAACACAGCTCTACCGTGTTACAAATGTATGTAATAAGGTTGCGCCTGCGCTTAAAACTAATGTTTCAAACGCATTAAGTTGGAACCCCAGTGATTTAATTGTTGTGGCAAATTCAACTGTTAAGCTGAACGCTACTGCTAAAGATAGTGATGGCATTGTAAGTATTGAATGGAGACAAGAGTCTAAGATTCCTCCCTTATCTGCAGTTAAAAGAATAAGCGGAGCCTATAAGACCATAAACTCTAATGAAAACGTACTAAATCTAAACTTCACGCAAGTTGGAGTGTACGTTTTTACAGTAAATGCAACTGACAAAGGCAATCCAAAGCTAAGTAACGTTTCTGTAGTTAAAGTAATTGTACAAAGTCCTCCCGCGGCCACGCTATCTGAGTTCCCAGATATTTTAAGTACTAGTCAAACTACGTCTCCAGTTATTTCAGAGTCACAAGTTAATTTGACGGTTAGAGTAAATTCAGTTTATAAGGATGATGAAATTGTTTTTGTTTGGAATCAAATGAGTGGGCCATCACCAAACGAGACCAGCATAGCGCCGGTTGGCAAATACAGTGGTTCTACTTCTGATACTTACACTGCAAGATATGTTTTGAACTTAACTGAAATCGGTGAATACAAATTTAACGTTACAGTAACTTCCAAGTACTCCGAGTACCCCGCTATTCGAGAGTTTACTGTAAATGTCCTTCCTAAAACTGCAGCAACTTCGGATGCGGCAGTAGCAAGTCAAACGCCATCTACTTTGTCTGTAGATGTAGTTGGTAATCAATGGGTTAATGCCGGGTCAATAGTTGTTTTAAACGCAACTGCACTTACGGACTCCGTTGACGGTCAATTAAGTTACTTGTGGCGTCAAATAGGCGGACCTCTTCTATCTACCAATAGCATAGTTGCTGGTAGTTTAACTGACTCGTCTTTTTCATTATATTTAACTGAAATCGGCAATTATACTTTTGATGTCGCTGCAACATTAGATTCTCAGCCGCCTTTAACTGCTTCAAATCGAACAATGGTTTTTGTAGTTGATGAGATACCAGATAATACCCAAGAACTAGCAACCGCAGCACCGGCTTCGTGTACGTCTAATGCTTCGTGTACATCGTTCGAGTACTGTGTTTCTCCAGGCGAAGTAAATTCAACTTGTACGCCTCTGTTTTGTACTGGTAGCGAACTTCCAAGAGATCACCAATGCGTGCCAGAAAGTGTGTCCGGTAGTGTAAGTAATGGAACTAGCGGTGCAGTTAACTCGGGCACATCATCCGGAGTATCAGCAGGCGGATCAACCGATGCACCAACTGACGGAGATGGTGGTGACTTAGGTGGCGATACTAGCGGAAGTACTGACAGTGGCGCTAGTGGATCAACGCGTAGCCCTAACGTAGATGCGGGCGGATCAGGCAGCAGGGGTGGCAGTTCAGTTGGTTCAAATGTAGGAACCGCTGCAGGTGCAGCTGATATACTTTCGCCAAATGCAAGTGCAGTTGATAGGTTAAAGGGAGTTGTTACAACTCCACAAGGTGGATTAAACCTTCCAGTAGTGGCTGGCGCAGTAGTTGTCTTGCTATTATTAGTAGCTGGTATTTACTTCATGCTAAGTAAGAAGAAGCCGCCTGTTGCTGGTGAAGAAGAGCAACCTATTGAAGAAAAACTCGAAGAAAAAAGTAGTTAAACGTGATTTTTTGCAATAACGGGGTTTCTGAGTTTGAACGCGGCTAAGGACAAAAGGTTTAACTTCCTTTTCTGCGTAAATTTTAATACTATTTTAACTTTTTAAAAAGGGGATGTTACTTGATTGAAGGTATAGTTGACGGACAGGCATTTGATGTAATAATCGTAGGCGGTGGCCCTTCAGGGTCGTCATGCGCTACTTTTCTTGGCAAAGCAGGTAAGGATGTGCTTTTGCTTGACAAAGCTAAATTTCCACGCGATAAAATCTGCGGAGATGGCATCAGTGGTAAGTCAGTTAAAATATTAGCAGAACTAGGGACATTGCCTGCAATGTCGAAGTCAGAACACATTGAAATGTATGGTGTGACTTTCTCTTCTCCAAAAGGCAGGGTTGTTAAAATTGATTCAAAAGGCAAAAGCGGCGAAAGGCCACCTGGATTTGTTGCACGGCGAGAAGTATTTGACAACGTTATTTTTCAAAATGCAAAGAAATACGCCCGCACACTTGAAGGTTTTCAAGTAATTGACTTATTATGGCAAGGCGACCAAGTAGTCGGCGTAACTGGATTAGAAACCTCCACTCGCAAGAAGTACTCTTTCAAAGCAAAAGTTGTTGTTGGCGCAGACGGCGCAGCATCAGTAATAGCAAGTAAAGTTAAACTCGATGAAATCGACGAAGCACATCAAATAGTTGCTATTAGGTGCTATTACAAGGGAGTAAAGAACTTAAACGACACAATTGAACTCCACTTTATCAACGAATTACTTCCAGGTTACTTCTGGATCTTTCCACTTGCAAACGGAATGGCAAACGTCGGTTCAGGCATGATTACAACTGACTTAAAAAAGAAAAAAGTCAACTTACAAGAAGCCACTATGCGCGCAATTAAAGAAAACCCATTGTTCAAAGCGAGATTCGAAGGCGCAGAACAAGTTACTCCTTTCAAAAGCTGGTCACTCCCAGTTGGCTCAAAACACAAAAAAGCACACGGCAATGGCTTCATCCTAATTGGCGATGCAGCTTCTCTAATTGACCCCTTTACAGGCGAAGGAATTGGCAACGCATTAGTCAGCGGCAAAATCGCAGCGGAATACATTGTAAAAGCGTTTGAACAAAACGATTTCACTGCTAAAACGCTCAAAGAATATGAAGACGCACTATGGCGAGAAGTTGGTAACGAGTTGAAAACAAGTTATAAACTACAAAAAATCGGCCAACACAAATTCTTGTTAAACCTAGTGATTGACAAAGCGGCAAAGAGCAAAGCAGTTCAAGAGGCAATTTCAAACTCCTTGCTAAACCCACAAGAGCGAAGCGCTTTCTCAAACCCACTGTTCTACATAAAAGCACTACTCAGCTAAAATTCTTTTATTTTTTATTTTTTTCCTTTTTTTTCTTAAATAGGGTTCACGGTCTGTATTCCTATATATTTTTATTCTACCCTTCTCTCTTTTACTTAATAACATGCTAATCAAGCGAGGTTGATTTCCAAATGGTTTCAAAAACAATTCCAAAAGTAACCGTATACTCTACTCCCACTTGCCCGTATTGTCACATGGCAAAAGACTTTTTCAAAAAATACGAAGTAAGATTTAGTGACTACGACGTCAGCGCAGATGGCGCTAAAGCAGAGGAAATGGTAAAGAAAAGCGGCCAAATGGGCGTACCCGTAATTGACATAGACGGAAAAATCATTGTCGGCTACGACGTACCAGCAATCAAAAAAGCACTTGGAATAAACTAAGCTCTAGATTCTAGCTCCTTTTGCTTTCTTTTTACTTTTCACTTTCTTTTTTCAGTTATTCTTTCATGAATAGCTGCAGCGATTTTTTCCGAAATCGCAGGATGAAGATACTTTTGCTGTTCGGATTTTCCGAGAGGAGTGCGCTTTAGTTGATAGTGATCCGCTAGGCTTGGATCCGTACCTGCAATCGCGTCCCAGTCAAGTGGTCTTGCATCTCTAACTGCTTTAATTCTTTTTTCTTGTTTTGCTTTGCTCTTTTTTGGAAGGTCTTCTAAAATTCCAGGCACTTCTACGTAGTGGTGTTGTCCTGATTCAATAAATTGAATTTCGCCTTTAAATCCATTAAACGGAGAGTGATCTCCTTGTTTCACTTCCATTACATTAAATTCATCAGGATTTCTTTCTTGTGCTTGCCCCATTACAGATGGGCTTGAACTATGAAAGTTAAAAACAGGCGCGAGGTGTTTAGTAGCAGCTTCATCTGATATTCTATCTTTTATCTTAAAATCTTTTAAAAGTGTTTCAAAAGCTTCTTTTGGAGTTCCTGCACGTGCCATTCCATAAATAGTTTTGCCGACAGGCGTTTTTTCCACTACTACTTCGTGCCCGTACTTTTCGCGTAGAATATTCGCTACTTTCCTAGCATGAAAACCAGCAACAACCTCAGTCGGATGCTCATTCCAAACCAAAACAACTTTTGCCATGAGTAGACTAAACAGTAATTGTTAAAAAATGCTATTGTAAAAAGAGGGATCTGTGAAAAATATTTAAAAAGTAAAAAAGAATAGATCAAAACACGTGTTGAGAAAAAAATTGCTGCATCAAAAATATACGTGTTTATTTCCGTATGTAATTTTTAATTATCGCTTTTTCTTTGCGCCTTTCTTTGCTTTGACTTTTTTCTTTGCTGCCAATTTATTCACCTCGTTTTAAAACGATAATATCAGAATACATCAATAGAATAAAAGCCTATGCGTGAAAAATATAAAAAATTGTAAATCTTTTACATTTTTTTCTTCTTTTTGTTTTCAATTTTTTCTTTTGCTATTTTTTATTCTCCTTCGTGGCATATGCACTCGTGTAATTTTTTCTTGCATTTACTGCACGGTTTACACATTGGGCATTTCCCGCCATGTAAGTGAACGTGTTTGTAGCCGCAATTCGCGCATTGTTTTTTTGTTAGAGTTGTTTTTTTCATTTTTTCGTTTTCACTATTTGCATTGCTTGTTTCACGATTTCGCTTGAGTTCATCTTATATTTTTTAAATAATTCATCTGGAGAGCCGCTTTCGCCAAAAGTATCCAACATGCCAATTCTTTTCATTGGAATCGGGTGATTTTCTACAAGTACTTCAGCAACTGCGCTTCCGAGCCCGCCGTTTATTTGATGTTCTTCAACTGTAATAACTGCCCCGCATTTCTTTGCCACTTCTGTGATTGTTTTTACGTCAATGGGCTTAATTGTATGGCAATTTACAACCGCGGCGCTTATTCCCAGTTTTTCCAGTTCTTTTGCAGCAACGAGTGACTCATAAACCATTGTGCCAGTTGCTATTAATGCAACGTCGTCGCCATCTGCATAAACATCTGCTTTTCCAATTTCAAAAGGCGTTTCTTCACAAGTTATTGTTGGTGTTTTTTCTCGTCCAAAGCGTAAATAATGCGGGCCAGTTGCTTGTCCAGCTGCAATTGTTGCTTTTTTGCCTTGAATCCAATCACATGGCACTATTACGGTTAAGTTTGGTAAACAACGCGTAATGCTTATGTCTTCCAGTGCTTGGTGTGTTGCTCCATCGGGTCCAACTGAGATTCCTGCATGCATGCCGCCAATTTTTACGTTGGCATTGGTGTAGCACACGCTTACACGCAGCTGGTCCCAGTTCCTGCCAGGTGAAAACACGGCGTATGAACTCACAAAGGGTACTTTGCCGCTTAATGCCATTCCAGCAGCTATCCCCATCATGTTCTGTTCAGCTACGCCAACTTCGACGAATCGCTCCGGATACTTTTCTTTAAACCAGTTACTACGCGTTGATTCAGTAAGATCCGCACATAGCACAACGACGTCTTTGTTTTTTTCACCTAGTTCAACTAACCCTTTGCCATACCCGTCGCGCGTTGGCACTTTGTCAACGTCGCCGAACAATTTTGAATTAAGTTTTATTTTTTGATTGAGTTTCATTTTATCCCACTCTTACTCTTCTTGAATTTCTTTTCTTTCAGCTTCCAATTCTATAAGTGCAACTTGTGCTTGTTCGACTGTAGGTGGTTTACCGTGCCACTGGTAGTCGTTTTCCATGAATGAAACGCCTTTACCCGGAATAGTGTGGGCGATAATAACTGTTGGCATATTGTGAATTGTTTTTGTCTCTTCAAATGCATCAATTATGTGTTCGAGGTTATGCCCGTCGACTTCAATGACGTGCCATTTGAATGCCCGGTACTTATCTGCAAGTGGCTCAAGCGACATGATGTTTTCAGTATCGCCATCTATTTGAATATTATTTCTATCCACTACAAAACACAAGTTATCTAAATGGTTGTTTCCAGCAAACATCATTGCTTCCATGAATTGGCCTTCTTCGTGTTCACCATCGCTAGTGAGACAATAAATGCGATTTTTTGCTTTATTCATTTTTGCCGCAAGTGCCATTCCAATTGCAATTGAAGCGCCTTGCGCAAGTGGGCCGGCGCTATTTTCTATTCCAGCTGGCTCCCAATAATGTGGGTGACCTTGCAAGCGTGAGCCTAACTTGCGCAGTGTTTTTAATTCTTCAACTGGGAAATAACCGGCTTGTGCAAGTGTAGCGTACCAAACTGGACAAATGTGGCCATTTGATAACACAACCTTGTCTCGCTCCGGCCACTCTGGTTTATTTGGATCATGCTTTAACACGTTGAAATAAAGCGCAGTAAAAACATCTGTCATCCCAAGCGGGCCAGCACTATGGCCACTTTTAGCTTCCACTAGTGATTTAATGATGTTTTGGCGAATAGAATTAGCAATTAATTTCAATTGTTTTTCGCTGGTTATTTTCTTAAATTGCATATAATCGCTTACGATTTCGCTTAATTTAAAGTTGGCGTTCTAAGCGCAAAACATTTTGCACGTCGTTTCCCTTGAAAACTGCTGTACCGCACACTGCTTCGCTCGCGCCTGCCTTTTCAATTTGCTTAATGTCTTTAACATCAACGCCGCCATCAATTGAAATAGTCATTAATGGAAAACGCTTGCGTAACTGCTTTACTTTTGTTAATGTAGCTGGAATTAATCTTTGCCCGCCTTTACCTGGATGAACTGACATTATCAATACGCTTCTTAAGTTGCCTTTAAGTGTAGAAATTCGGGTTTCTGGGTTAAGCGCTGGCCCGAATTCCACTTTTTTATGCTTTTTCAAGCCATTATTCAAGTTTTTTTCGTTGTCAATTGATTCAACGTGAACCCAAATTCGATTTGCACCCGCTTTTGCAAACTCATCAAAATAACTTGATGGAGCGTGCACCATTAAGTGAACTTCAATGAAAAGCTTTGGAAAAGCCTTGCGTAATTTTGCAACTAGCTCAGCATTAAGCCAATCTAATGTGTAATTCTCAACAAACTCTCCATCCATAACGTCTACATGCACTGCGTCGATTAAACCTCGTTTAACCAATGGTGCCAATTGTTTTTTCATTTGTGTAAAGCTATGTGAAGCAGCTAAAAGTGAAGGGACAAGTTTCATTTTCATAATTTACGCACTTCGCCGATATCAGCGTTTACTTCAATTAAATCGCCGTCTTTTAATAACTTTGTTGCAATTTTTGTTCCTATTACGCACGGTTTTTTCATTTCTCGCGCAACAATTGCAGCGTGGCAAGTTATTCCGCCAACGTTTGTGACAAAAGCAACTGCTTTTTTCATTGCGGGTAATAAATTAGGATTAGTTGCAGAACTAACTAGAATATCGCCATCTTGCATTTTCGCCATGTCGCTAGGTTCATTTACGATTTTCACTGTACCTTTTATTATTCCAGGAAAAGCGACTTGCCCGCGAATTATGCTTTGATTTTCTTCTTCCGTCGGTTTAATGTTATCTTTAATGAATTCTTGTGCTTCCGTGCCAGTAATTATGTTGAATTTTCCGTTTTTGTAATAGTAGATTGAGTTAATTTTACGTTGTTTTAAATCAGAAGGAAAAGTATTTTCAAATAATGCACTCTTAAGTTCTTCTTTTGTTAAAAATTTAACGTCAGATTTTGATACAGTTAACCGTTTTGCTATTTCCCCTGCTAGTCGATCAAAGCCAACATAAGCGGCAAAAAATGAGGCTTTACGTAATTCTTTAAACAGCATCCATTCGCGCGTTATCCTAAACGCTTGCATTATTTTTTTGTTCAACTTAAGTTTTGATAAAAGTTCTAGCTGTTCTTTTTTTACTTCAAAAGCGTAATTTTTATTTTTTTCAAGTAATTCTTTCAAATCTTTATTTTGTCGTAATTCACAAATGCGTTTCCAAATCTCTTCAATTGAATAAATTGGGCCTTCGTACCCAAAAGTTAGCCAAAAAAATTCTTTTTGATGTTTTTTTATTGCAGAAGAATTTTGATTTACATTATTTGAATCTAATGCAAGTTGCATGAGGTTTTTTTCTTCTAATAACATTTGAGATGGCTTATCTGGATTTGAAAGCGTAATGAATGCTATATTAGCGTCTTTAGTGTAATGAGATAGTTTTTCTTTAAGATTAGCGCTTAGTTGTGATGTTTGGCCGCTGTCAGCAAAAAACGGAATAATTCCATACTCGTACACTTTTTCGTATTTTTCTACTCCAGATAAATAAATTTCCCATAGCTCTGCTGTGCTTAATTTCGTTAAATTGCGGACGTATAACTTTTTACTAAACGCACGCATCTCTTCAATAGCTTTTTTGTACGAACGATTGAATTCTATCAGTGTTTCTGGTTTATCACAAACTACGCTGGTAATAAGCTTTGCATATTGCTCAAACTCTTTTGAATGCGCGTACCATTTTACTTTGCCTTCGGTAAATTGAAGTATGTCCGAAGGTGTTTTGCCAAAATACTTTGTGCTGCGCTCCGCTATTGAGCGACTTACATTGTGCAATAAAAATGGAGTTACGTTACGATCTTCTACAAACAGTTCATACTCTGGTTCCATATGGTAAACTTTACGCTTATCAAACTTTTAATTAGAGTGCATTTGCTATTTTTTCGTAATTATTTCACGCATACGCTTTTTGCTTGTTTTCGTTTTTCACTTTTGTAATCGTTGTGGTACTTCTTGTTTTCCTACTAGGTCTTCAAAGCCTTCTGCTTCTCGAATTAATTCGCTTTCTCCGTTGTGTACAAGCACTTCTGCTGAAAGCGGGCGCGAATTATAGTGGGAAGACATAGTGAATCCATATGCGCCTGC
The DNA here is from genome assembly GCA_023246885.1 of Microcaldota archaeon. Lineage (GTDB taxonomy): Archaea > Micrarchaeota > Micrarchaeia > Norongarragalinales > UBA8480 > JAHFHC01. The sequence continues at coordinate 9,795 of JAHFHN010000001.1, read as the reverse complement.
GTTTAAAACTGCGAGTACGTCTCCTTCAGATACTCTTGGCATTGCCCTATCGCGGCAAAGATGGTCCGTATTTTCACATGCTTGCCCCGTAACTGTGATTTTTTCTTGTTGTTTTTCGTTTAGTTTATTTGCAATTAGTATCTCGTGATATGAATTGTAAAGAGCTGGCCGTAATAGTGTGTTCATTCCTGCATCTGTGCCGACCATTGTTTTTGTGCCAGTATTTTTTACGTGGTGTACTCTGGTTAAAAGTACTCCTGCATCGCATGCGATGTATCTGCCTGGTTCAATTAACAATCGTGGCTTACCGCCAGTGTCTGTAATTTTTTCTTTAAATTTATCAGTAACCATTTTTGCAACTGCTTCGATATCTAGATTTTTTTCGTTTGGTTTATATGGTACGCCAAATCCACCGCCAATGTTAATAAAAGAAAATTCAATCCCAACTTTTTGTCTTATCGTGCTAGCAGTGTCGAATAATATCTCAGCTACTTTTGGGAAATATTTTGCATTAAGTATATTTGAACCCGTCATCATATGAATACCAAAATTGCGGAAACCCAACTTCTTTGCCCGTTGGTATGCATCAACTATTCGATTTTCAAGTATACCAAACTTCACGTCTGGGCCAGCACAAACTAACTTTTCCATGCCACTGCTTCCCATTCCCGGGTTAAAACGAAAACAAAGCCCAGCAACATCTGACGGATCCGCTACGCTTGCTAGTTTGTCAACTAGTGATACGTCGTCTAAATTAATCGTTACGTTATTTTCAGCTGCATAGCGTAATTCGTCAAGCGTGTTGTAATTTCCAGTGTACAGCAAATCTGTTTTTTTGAATCCAGCTTTTAGCGCTAGGAATATCTCACAAGGTGCAGAACAATCTACGCCACTACCTTCTTGCCGCAGAATATTAAGCACTGCTAGGTTGTTGTTAGCCTTCATTGCATAATATAGCTTAAAATTCGCGTAGTGTTTTTGAAACGCTCCATTGAGGCGTCGGTAATTATCTCGTATGCGCGTTTCACTCATTACATATAGTGGCGTGCCGTATTGTTTTGCAAGTTGCGTTGCGCTGCAACCATCGATAAATAACTCACCGTTTCGGTTTTCTAAGGGGGGTTCAATTTTCCACATGTAAAATCACAATTTGTATTTTTGAATATATTTCTAATTAGTTTTTTGCATTACTCATAGTAGTATTGCCATAAGTGCTTAAAAAATTGGTAATAAAACTGTGATTTTCGTAGCGCTGCAGTGTTTCTTATTTTTCTAATGCCGCTATTTTAGCTATTCTACGCGCGTGTCTCTCTTGGCCGCTGAACTTAGTTGTTAAAAACGTGTTAACTATATTTACTGCGGTTTGCACTGGCATTGGCCTTAACAATTTGCGTGCACTTGGTTCTGAGAATTGCCCGCCAGATAGGCATAATATATTAGCGTCATCGTGTTGTCGTGTAAGGCAAGCTACTTCTTCATTAAATGCAACTATGGCGCGAATGGATTTTATTTTATTTGCTGCAATGCACATTCCTTCAGCACTGCCACACAATAATATTGCTCGTGCTTTTTCTTTTGCAACCCGATTCGCTACTTTTTTCGCCACATCGGGATAATCGTCTCCTTCGATATAATCTGGCGTTAAATCAATAATGTTATACTTGTGGGATAAATTATGTAGTAAGTGCTGCTTTAACGCATAACCTGCATGGTCGGCGCCAATGTAAATAGCTGAATCCATATATTATACAATAGTTAACGGATTTCGGCTATTTAAAAGTAAGTTGTTTTAATTTACTTAAACGAAGCAGAGAGTCACTCAGTTGCCGTGTTCGCGTTTTTCAAGTGCTTCATCTTCAGTTAAGCCTTTTAATGGTTTAAACTTGGATTTTTCAACTACTTTTTTCAATTCCCCAAGAGCTTCTTTAGTGGCCAAATTTAAATCCCATTCATTTTGATTAAAGTCTTTATCCAACTCACTTGCGGTATGGACCTTACCTTGTAAAGTAAGCCTAGCTTTTACTTGATAGCGCTTCTTTTTGCCCTCTACGCTTGACTTTATCTGTAAGTGCAATTCGTCTTCTGGAGTAAACTTAAACTCTTTTTCAAGCTTGCTGACAAATGCAAGTCCTTCTTGTTCTAATGACTCTTTAAACATATGTTCTTCTGACTTTAACCCGCTAACTGTTACTTTCACCATAACCAATCTCCTCTATACGTCTTCATTTTCTTTATTTTTTTAAACGTTTTTTATCTCTATACCGCCAAAGTTTTTATAGCTTAGCTGTAAAAGTAGCGTCATAATTAAAGCCTACTGGTTTTAAGCCATGTTACTGGGTGGCTGTTTCCTAAGCTCCAAATAAGCCAAAAAGCGAACTCACGCTTTCTATAAGTATGAGTTGTATAATCGTAACTGGCGCAGTTGACTCGTAGCGTACTCGCCCGGTGTTGCGTGCAGTATTGAACGAAATTGTTCCATTTTGTATTGATCTGATTGTGGCGGTATCAGTGTAAACATTTATGCCTGGATTTGGCACAAGTCCTTCATATATCTCAACTATCATTCCGTTTTGAGTAACAGCGGCAATTGTATATGGTTCAGGGTCAGCTAAGTACACGTTTACACGTTCATTTCCCAATAAATAGGTTACGACTGGGGGTATGTGAACAACTCCGTTGTTAACTGCGTTTTGTATCTCCACCAAGTCTAAGCGTTCAGTGTTAGCATTAGCTAAAGGCACAGAAAGTAATAGTGTTAATGCGAGAACTACTGCATAAAGATTGTATTTCATAGTGTATACCGTTATTCTTTGCCTTTTTATAAACTTTTTGCTTAACCGCCGCTTTAATGTCCTTTTCAAATATACTTTTGTTTTGCTAGTAATTCTGCTACCCAGATTGCGCCTGCTGCTGCGCCCATTTTAGTATTGTGTGACAATAACACGTATTTTAATCCTAGAATTGGATCCGACCGTAGTCGGCCAACGCAAGTTGTTAACCCGTTTCCAGTATCTCTATCTATTCTTGGTTGCGGTCGAGAAGGATCGTCAAACACTTTAATTAATTGTTCTGGAGTTGAGTGTGTTTTTGTTTTTGTTTTAAAATTACGCAGCACTTCTGATGCCTGTTGCGGTGTTGGCGTTTTTTTGAATTTTGCAAACACTGTTTCAGTATGTCCTTCTAAGACTGCAACGCGTGTGCATGTTGAAGAAACTTTTATTGGTTTTCCAAGTATCTTTTGGGTCTCGCGTTCAACTTTTTCTTCTTCACCTGAAATAAACGGGATTACGTTGTCAATTATGTCAAGTGCAATGACGCCTGGTGATCTGCCAGCTCCTGAAACTGCTTGCATTGAAGTCATTATAACTTGTTCTAAACCAAATGCATCGTCAAGTGGTTTCAAAGAAATCGCTAATCCAGTTGTTGTGCAATTTGGAATCGGCGCAATGAAACCATTCCATCCCCTGTTTTTGCGTTGTTGTTCGATAAGCGCAGCATGTTCCGGGTTAACTTGCGGTATTATGAGTGGAACATCCGGTTCATAGCGAAATGCCGATGCTGTGCTAATAACCGCGGTATCTTTTGCAAGTTTTGGCTCTAGTGTTGTTGCAACATCTGATTCAACGCATGAAAATACGGCGTCGAATTCGCTTGCCTTGAGTGAATTTCCGTCAAGGAGCGTCATGTTTTCAAATTGACTTGGTAGTTCACCTTCTGCATACCATTGCCGTACGCCATTACGTGTTATTGCGTCCAAATATTTTTTTCCGCTTGAACGTTCAGAAGCAGCGAGGCCAGTGACTTCAAACAATGGGTGCTTTGCGAGTATAGACATTGCTTGTTGTCCAACTATGCCAGTTGCGCCTATAATTGCAGTGCGTAGTTTCATTGAGTTTCACCTGTGCCATTAGCGTTTGTGTTTTTTTTTAGTTTTTGAAAAATTCTTCGTGAACTGCTTTAATCGCGTTTTCGTAATTAGCGTTTTCCACTATTAGTGACAAGTCTATTTCAGAAGCGCCTTGAGATATCATTTCTACTCCGATGTTCTTACTTGAAAGCGCAGAAAATATGCGCGACAACACTTTCGGGTTGCGTTTTATTCCGCTACCAACGACTCCGATAAGGGCTAAATTACTTTTTTGTCCAATGTCAAACTGCATAGTTAAATCGTTTAGCGAATTCACTGCTTTTTTTGCGTGATTTTCACTAACTGTAAAAGAAATATTAGCTTGCCCAGTTGCAATTACGTCCACTGATATGTTTGCATTGGCGATGCGCGTTAATATTTTTGATGCAATTCCAAATGCTTCTACCATTTCGTTTCCTGACACGCTTATAACTGCAATTTTTTGCCTGCCAGTAATTGCAGCAACTTCGCTTTTGTTCTCTCCTTCTGATATTATGGTTCCAGTATAATTCGGTTTATCTACGTTTTTTATTTCAATTATTGTTCTAGTGCCAGTCAATGGTTCCATTGCTGATGGATGTAGTATCTTTGCCCCGAATCGGCATATTTCGCTAGCTTCTTCAAAAGAAAGCGATTTAATAAATTTGGAATTTTCAACAAGCCGAGGATCAGCTGAAAGAAAACCATCAACGTTTTTCCAAAACTCTATTCTATCGGCTTTCAATACTTTGCCAATTATCGATGCAGTATAGTCTGTCCCACCTCTGCCGAATAAACACACTTCGCCAGCTTCATTAATGCCGTAAAAGCCAGTTATTATGCTGTTTTTTGGTGGTTTTTTTGTTTTTAACACATCGTTGCGGCTATTTACATAACTTCCATTTGCGTTTAACCCTTTTTCACTAGGCCAAAAACTATAAGTTGGCAAATAGCTGGCAAGTGTCAACGCAGATAAGTATTCACCGCGAGATACGACTGCCGCATAAAGTTTTTCGCTATACTCTCCAGTCAAACTCACGCCAGTAAGCGTTTGTTTTAATTTATCTAGTGTGGTTTCTATTTCTTTTTTGTTTCCATTAGTGATTTCTAGATGCTTTTTTTTCAAAGTGCTAAGTTGTTCAATTGGCACTCCGCCGTGCTTTGCAGTTTCAAGCATTGCGATTAGCTCATCAGTTACGCCCTGCACTGCAGAAACAACTACGGAGTATGGCTTGGTTTGCTTTATGACGGCCGCTACTCGTTCAAAATCGTGTTTATTTGCTAGAATGCCGCCGCCGTATTTTTGTACTAACATAGGATAACATTACGATTTGCTCACTAAAAACTTATAAATACTTCTAAAAACGAATATTTATTACGATTTTCGTAATATTTTTATATTTTTGCTGTGAATGAACTTATATGGGCATAAATGATATCGATGGAATTGACAAGAAGATTATAGATTTACTGCGCGAGAATAGTCGAATGCGTAACGTACAAATCGCTTCGCGTGTTGGATTAACTGAAGGTGCTGTGCGAAGTCGGGTCGACAAACTATTTCGCGAAAAAGTAATAAGTCGGTTTACGATTGATACTTCTTCTGATGCCAATGTTTTTGGAATTGTCATGCTTAAAGCAAAAGGAGAAACAAAAAAAATGATGCGCGAAGTTTCATTATTAACACTTCATTTGGATGCATTTGAAATTTCTGGCGAATTTGATGGCTGTGTATTAATAGATGCGGATTCAATTTCTACTCTAGATCAAAAAATAGATAAATTTCGTAAATGCACCCACGTTGCGGATACGCGTACGTTTATAGCAGTAAAGAAATGGTAGCCAATTATTCCCCACTATTTAATAATTTGTTTTAACTGTATTAGTCGTAGTTATGTCATTTTTAAATTCTCAAAATTTCAAAATTTTTGCAATTGTAATAGCCTTGTTAGTTGTAGTTGGAACTGCAATTACCTTTTGGCCAAAACCTACTACTGGTCCCCTTATAGGTGATGCTCATTATCATGTTGATTTTAAAGTTTACTTAAACGGCGAGCAATTCAACTTTTCTCAAACTAAGTACATGTCAACAAACCGAAGCAAACTCAGTAATTTCGTACACTTGCACGATGGCGATGGCGAAATTATACACAAGCATATCTCTGAAGCAACTCTTGGAGAGTTTTTCACTTCATTAAATATGTCGTTTAATTCAACTTGTTTTGTTACTGATATGAAAAGCGTTTTTTGCAATAGCGGAGATAAACAACTGAAATTTTTCGTGAATGGCATAAAGCGAAATGAGTACGGCGATTATGATTTTCAAGACCTTGATCGTATTTTAATAACATTTGACAATGACTCAGAAATCGCTTTAACGCAACAATTAAATTCTGTGACTGACAAAGCTTGTATTCAGTCAAACAAATGTCCAGAGCGTGGCGTGCCAACAGATGAGTCAAGTTGCGCCACCGGCTCAGATTGCATAGCTTAAAATTGTTTTAAACTATAAAAATTTAATCAATATAATCAATAAATTGGCGTTCAATTCATGTCAGTAAAAATATTAGCCCTTTTTGCAATAGGAATAATTGCACTTCTAGCTGCTGTATTCTACTTTTTCTCACCAGCAAATGGCCCCGGCCAATATGATGATTTTGCCAAGTGCTTAACTGAAAAAGGAGCTAAATTCTACGGTGCATTTTGGTGCCCCCACTGCGCAGACCAAAAAGCGCTATTTGGCAATTCAATGAAGTATGTAACTTATGTTGAGTGCTCACCGCCAAGCAGGAATGGGCAATATCCAGTATGCACTGATGCAGGTGTAAAGTCTTATCCGACTTGGATATTCGCAGATGGAGCAAAAGAAACGCGTGTACTATCGCTTCAAGAACTAAGTGAAAAAACAAGCTGTTCCTTGACCCCCGTTAATTCAACTGGCTAGAATCGGCCGGTGCTTTTCAGCAATATAATTCGCTTAATTTTTTCAACGCATTGCCAAACTTCTTCACATCTTCAAGAGAATTGTAAACATAAGCGCTTACTCTTGCACAGCCATTCTTTGCTCCAAGTGACTCCATTGCGGGTTGAGCACAGAAAAATCCACTGCGAACCGCAATCCCTTCTTTGTCAAGCATTAGCGCTAATTCATGCGGTGCAGCGTTGCCAAGATTAAAAGAATATAATGCGCCGCGGTTGTTTAAGTCACCATAAACCGTTGCATTCGCATTCTTCAATTCACTTAACAACGCAGTTGATAAAGTTTTTTCATGCGCTTCTATGTTCTTCATACCAATTTTTTTCAGGTATTCACAAGCCGCAGCGAATCCAAAAATTCCAGCGTAGTGCTGAATCCCTGCCTCGAATTTTGATTGGTCACTTGCAACAACTACTTTTTCTAAAGAAACTGTTTTTACTGTGCCGCCGCCAACTAAGAATTGCGGCATTGATTTCAATAATTCAGTTTTTGCAACTAATGCACCAATTCCAGTTGAGCCAAGCATTTTATGGCCAGAAAAACAAAGAAAATCAAAATTTTCTTGCCCGAAATCTACTGCGTAATGCGGAACTCCCTGTGCGCCGTCAATGCAAATCAATGCGCCAGCATCATGGACAATTTCGGCTATTTGCTTTACATTTTGTTTGATTGAAGTAGTATTATTGCTATTGTGGGTTACAACGAGCGCAGTTTCCTTGTCAATTGCATCGCTCCACTGTTCAAGCGATACGACGCCATTTTCTGCTTTTAGAACCTTTAATTTTATCTTTCCTGTATCTCGCAACTTTAACAGCGGAAGTAAAACTGAATGATGTTCATTTATAGTTGTGACAACTGTCTTGCGTTTTTGAAAATCAGTGCAATTAGCAACTAAGTTGAGCCCTTCTGTTGTGTTACGTGTCCAAATAAGGTTTTCACTTTTTGCACCAACAAACCCTGCAACTATTTCGCGACAATTTTCAATTTTTTCGCTTGTCTTCGCGCCAAACTTATGCGAGCTTCGGCCTGCACATGCGCCGTAATCTTCATAATAGCTCTTTTCAGCTTCAATCACTTGCTTTGGCTTAATGGAAGTGCAAGCGCTATCTAGGTAAACTAAGTCAATGTTCTTTGCCAAAAACGGAAAATCGTTTTTTACATTCATTTAATCAATCCTTTGAATTCATCAATTGACTTTGGTCCAACAAGTGGCTTGCCATTAATGAAAAATGTCGGTGTAGCGTAAATATGCGCCGCTTTGCCTTGTTCAATGTATTTGTTTAACTCTTCAACTGTCTCATTGTTGTTCATGCATCCTTTGAAAAGCGTCATGTTCATTCCGCTGCTTTCAGCAATATCATTAATTGCAAGTGTCCCATCGACTGAACAGGTCTCTTGGTGCGCAAACACGCGTTCGCGCATTTCCCATGCTTTGTCTTGCTTAACCGCGCAAAGCACTGCTTGAGCGGCTATGAAACTATTATTGTGATTTGGCAATGGGAATGGTTTGAAAATATAATTAACATTAGTTGTATTGAGCAATTCTTTAACAAGTGGCTCAGCTTTCTTTGTATAGGGGCATACAAAACACCCAAATTCAACAATTGTCAAATTTGAAGAGCTGTTACCCGCTTTTATTCCATCGAGACTTGTAGGTGAAATTAATTCAGTTGGACTGCTGAACCTACCGTAATCTCCAGTCAAGTCGTTTAATATGCACGTTGAAACCGCGTTTGGACCTTCACAGTTTCCAAAAACGTAAAAGTTGTAAACCCCATACGCACTGTAGCCAAAACTTGCAATAGTTAGTAATACAAAAATCCACGAGATAACTGCAAATTGCTTGTTTACAAACCTTGCAATTGCCGGAGAATAGCGCATCACGCTGTACACAACTTCGGTTTTGAACTTTTGATCTAAACCAGTATCGCATGGCTTCATTGTCAATGTCCTAAAAACGCAGCGAAACCCTTCTTTTGCTAGTGGTCTATACTTAGCTGAAAAAATAGACATTATGCCGAACACTATAAATGCAATAATACAAAGAACCATACTTTTGACTCTTGACCTATCTAAATTAGCTATAATCAATATAAAAATAATGCCGGTATGAATTGAGTACGTGTATTACTCTATGCCTTTGACTTTAAGCTTGTCTAAACGACCTATGCACTAAGAAAGATATATAAAAAACAGAAAGAAGAAAGCGCTTCGATCGGGATTTGAACCCGAGTTGCAGCCTTGAGAGGGCTGCGTCCTTTTATAGAAAATAGTTTAAAAGTTAAACAATTTTTGACCAGCTAGACGATCGAAGCAAGTGTAAAAAAAGTTAGAGCTGTACGGGTTTATAAGTTTCTTCACGCATTTTAGCGTTTTGAAAAGTAGTTCCACAATGCTGCAAATAATGCACCAGCAACCGCGCCCAGTATAAACGCAGTTATTAACAGTACAATTGCATTCACAAAGTCAAAAGGCATTACTGCGAATTGCATTGAAACAAAATGAAGTGAAAATCGCCAGTTTCCTAGCGCTTGCCCAAATCCGGCAGCCACTACGAGTACCCACAATAAATGCAGAAGAAAAGCAAACGCTCCAAGCGAAAGTGCAGCTGTTTTTACTTCGATGCGGTCACACATATAAATTTCTCACGCGGCTTGAGTTCTTAAATGTTGCCTTTTTGGCGGTATGGCCTATGTTTAGGCTAATCTTCTATTTTTTTTCAAACCGGTTTTTATCTCTGCCGTAGCATTTAGCCATTGCTTTTTGAAAGCTTTCATCTAAATCAATTTTTTGGGAATTTGCAAGGCAAATAAGTGTAAAAAGAACGTCGCCCATCTCTTCCTCTATTGTACTTCCTTCAGTTGCAGTTTTTTTCTTTTTCGGCCCATGCGTGTGATTAACTTCGCGCGCTAATTCGTCAAGTTCTTCAGTT
>JAHFHN010000076.1 GCA_023246885.1 Microcaldota archaeon | reverse complement strand
AGTTTCGCTTACGAACAATTCACTTACAGCAACTGGAGTCATTACAATAGATTCAGGCACAGCTGCATCTATTCACATTAAGCCAAGCACAGCTTCAATTAGACCAGGTGACCACATTGCATTTGTAATAAACGCATTTGATGCATTTGGAAACAAAATATCAGCCCCACAAGTCAACTGGAGTGTTTCAGATACTTTCTATGCAACAATTGATTCAAACGGAGTATTAACTGGCAGCGAGCCAGGCTCAGTTCAAGTTACGGCAACTGTAGTAAACTCCAGCGTTAGCAACACAGTAACAATTCAAATACTTGAGCCACTTGAAACTCAATCACAACAACTAGCTGCGCCAATGCTTGGAACAATTCCAGGCGTAACAATCCCAGGAATCCCACTAATAACATTAAACACTGGAATCGGCACAACTGGCGGAATTGGATTAACTGGATTATTCACACTAGGAAATGGCGAAGTTAACGTAGAAACCGCGCTAATAGCCGCACTAGTAATTCTATTAATTGGCGTAGCAGCTTATTACGCTTCAGTGCGAAGAACCTAATTTTACGAATCTAACAAAAAACGCGTTGAAGAAAAGCCTTATTAAAAAAACGCGTTCCAAATTATTTTAATTAAAAGGGCCCTTAGCTCAGCCTGGATAGAGCGATTGGTTCCGGTCGAAAATTTTATTTCGCTGGGAAATCGAAGCTTCGATCCAGTGAAAAGCGGGAGACACCAATAGGCCGAGGGTTCGAATCCCTCAGGGCTCGCTTTTACTTCGGAGTATAGAGAGGTAAAACTCCATATTCACGTTTACAGCTCTAGTTTTTGCTTTAACCATTCAACGTATTTTTCCAAGTTTTGTTCGTAGTTTCCTTCGTTTTCAAAAGTATAGTCAATATGTTCAAATGGTTCCCACTGTTTTTTGAAGGAGAGATACATGCCGTAGCCCACCATGTGGTTCTCTTCCTTGTCTCGCTTGTCTAATCGTTCTTTTACTAACTTATCGTCAACAGTAACTAATGTGAGGATCATGCCACCAAAAATTTTGGAGGCTTCTTTGAAAAAGGGCTCACGCAGAGATTTTTTATGAAACGTTTCTTCAACAATTGCATGCTCACGTAGTTTTGCTAATTGTTTTAGCCCTTCCAGCGAAGCGTTAAAAGTTTGTTTACGCGTTTCATCTGGAAACGGAATATTGTTTTTCAAAAAATATCCATATTGAGGGTGTTGCTTGTAAATCTTTTTCTTATCGTTATCAATGCTGTAAAGCGGGATATTCAAGCGTTTTGCAACGTCGCGTGCAATTGTAGATTTTCCTGACCCAATTAAACCAGCGATTACAATCAGCATATAGAATATAATGTAATGAACTTAATTTTAAATTAATTCGGCGTTATCTCTAGCACTAGTTTGCCTTTGTTGCTTATTACTCTGGCGGTTACTTCTCCGCCTTTTTTCAAGCCAAGTAGTTTAACTACGTCAGCTGGAAATCTAAATATTTCACTGTTACCAAGTTGGCCGATTTTTACCTTTAAGCCTCGCTGGAGCTTGTTAAGCAAAAGTGATTGCTGCGCTGGCCCAGAGTCAAGATAAGCTTCCCCACAACGCGTGCATTCCCAGGAACGACAACGAATATGACCCGGTTCTAGAAAAATATATTTTTCAATAAACATACTTTTACGCTCACACGCAAAACACTTCATTTTACCTTTCTTGATCATATTTTAAACCCTCTTTAGAAACATGAATTATCGTAATAACGTCTTCCTTAAGAAAAATACTATAATCATATGCGGCTACTACTCTAATTATTTTATCTCCTTTTCTCAAACATTTCTCCAGTTTATCCTTTTGACGTTTACTCCGATTACATTCGAAACCAAATTGCAATACCGATACCGCTTCACCTAAATCTAGACCCAAGTCTACAAGCTCGCGCTGGCATGCAGTAGTTTGTACTACTCTCAATCCATCGAACCAAACTTCGAACATTAAAAGATATCATAAATAGATATCTACGTTTGATATTTAAAAACATTGGCTTGAAAAGTGGACGAAAAGCCACTAGACACTTAATAGTAATTTCTAAATCACATGCTAAAGCATATAAAAAGTGAACATAAAGCGAAATACCGTTCGATTTACTTCTCTGCCCGTTTTGGAGCTGCCTTTTAGAAAGCTTTAAAATGTCTTTTCGCCTCTCCTAGCTTAATGAATACTTCAGAATTAACCTCAAAAGCCAAGAAAGTTATCAATGACATTTTATACATCACTGTCGCAACTTCCGATAAAAATAATCAACCTTGGAATTCTCCAGTTTACTCTGCTTTTGATAAAGATTATAACTTCTATTGGGCTTCTTGGAAAGAAAATCAACATTCAAAAAATATAAAGGAAAATGAAAAAACATTTGTTGTAATTTATGATTCTACTGTTCCGGAAGGCACAGGTTTTGGGGTTTACATGAAGGGTAAAGCTCACCAGTTAGGAACGAAAGATATGATTGAAATAATAAAAGCAGTAAAATTACTTTATTCAAGAAAAAATAAAAAACAAAGAACGCCAAAAGAATTTTTAGGATTATTACCCCGAAGAATTTACAAGTTTATTCCAGAGCAAATATGGGTTAATTCCGATGGAAATGTGAAGAGCGATTTTGTAGATTCAAGAATTGACATCACTACAAATATTTTAAAGAAATAGATATGGAAACATTCTCACTAGGAGAATGCAAACGCTTTGCCAGAAAAACTGGACAAATAAAAAAATAGAATTAATTTTGATTTATTTCGACTTTAAGAATCCGTTTTCGTCTTCAGTATATTTATGTTCGATTATTTTTGTACAAGCGTATACTTTGGTATTTTTGTCGAACGTTAGCGGGTAAGCTACATCAGTTTTGTTGAAACATCTTGGACATGCTGCTTCTTGAATCGGAATCATTTTTATATCACCTAAAAAACACAGTCTGGTTGAAAAAGAATTACAGCGCAAAAAGTTAAAAACCCAATTATTAATTAAACGTTAAAACATTGCAAGTAATATTTTGGCAAATGGCGTTAATGAAATTTGTTCTCATACATTTAGCGACGTTTATCACTTTCTACCACTTTCCAAGCGTGTGTTGTTTGGAATTTGTTGTTAAATCATCTTCAGTTATTCCTAGCTCGCTGAGTATTTTTAGCACTGAAGGGAGGATTTGGTGGTTTAAGTAGTAATCGGCATCGTAGTCTTTTGCCATTTCTCTTACAAAGGCTTTTTCTGAAATGGTTTTGCCTTTAGAGGTTACTACATACGATACAACGGCATCTGGTACTTGTAAGCCGGCTTTAATTGCTTTTTCGTATGCGCTTACTTCAGGGCTTTTGATTTCGTATTCACTTGGTTTTTTGCGCAACTGCGTTACTATTACTAGATCATCAAGCGGAACTTTGCCACTTTGTAATTCAGCAACAACTTTACGCACAAGCGTAATTGCTTCGTCAACTTTTCCTTCTTTAAGCAAAATTTCTAATACGCTTCGTTGTGTTCGACGAGCTATTCTACTCCAATCTCTACGCACAAGTTCAAAACCACGGATTTTAATTTTTCCTTCTCGGTTTATCAACGCATATTTCTTCCTTGCACCCCCTTTACTATCGCCTTTCTTTGCAACAAATATACCCCTAGGATAAAAATCTTCAAGTTCAAGTTCCATGCGCGCTGGAAGAGATTCGTTGATCTTCTCGCGAAATTTCAAAACATCTTTTTCATGTTCATACTGTAAAAAAATCGAGTCTGTGTCATTGTATAAAACAGTAAATTTAGCTTCTTCAGATTTTTTGTTAACTTCTTGAATAAATTGTCTTGCCCATGCAGTTGTTGCTTCGCCGCCTTGGCGCGTGTACCACCTAAATCGCGGGTTAAGTGTTAAGCCATAAACGCTGTTTGCGAGAATTTTAAGCGACCATTGGCGGGCATAGAGTTGCTTGTACTCCTCGCTTTCTTTGCTCGCCATTGTTTTCATTGTTTTTTGTATTGCAAATCGAGAATCAAGGATATCTTCCAAAGTATCCGCAATTATACTCTTGTGTTTTTTACAGAAACGGTGGCCTTGTGGAGAAACAAAACCCTCTTGCGTACAACATTGGCAATTGTAAGAGTCAGATCCAACATTATGCGATATTATAATTGAAGGATAAAGTGACTTAAAGTCAAGCACCGCAATTTTTTCATATACACCCGGATCTGGAATTTTTACAAATGCACCTTCAACTGGCGCTTGGTCGCGGCCTGACACTTCACTGTAAGAGGGTTTGCTTGGGATTAATTCTCCTCTTGCTAGCGATTTTTTCATTATGAACGGCTCAACAAGTGGCATTGCACTTAATCGCGAGGAATCAAACATTAAATTGCCAGTTAGTTTTGCAAGTTCAATTTGCAGTGGCAGCACGTTTTGAACAATTGCAAGGCACGCAATTGAATCGTTTATGCTATAATGAGCAAGATAGTCAAGTTCTTTTTGTGTGCCGTGATCCCACATTTTGTGGATATCTTTTTTTTCAATATCGGCTTTTAAGTTTTTGCCAGTAATTGCAAGTGCAGCGTCTTGTAAACGCATTCGCTCTAGTTTAAATGCGCCTATGAAATTAAGAAAAGCGATTACGGGATAAG
>JAHFHN010000075.1 GCA_023246885.1 Microcaldota archaeon | reverse complement strand
CAGCACACTTTAGACAGAACAAAAAATCAAATAAGCAGGATAACTGGGCTACGTTCTGAAATAGAAGTAAAGGAAACGCGGAAGTTGAATAAACGAATTGAATACTTATCTGAAGTTGTGAAAAAATTAGCGGCTATTACCGTTATCTTAATGATACCGACTTTAATTGCAGGTCATTTTGGTATGAACGTTAATCTGTTCATAGCAAATAGGCCAGATGCCGAGCTGATAATAGCTGGTGGGACAATGGCAATAATGCTCGCGTTCGGGCTTTTCTTCAAGTGGAAAGATTGGCTTTAACTTTTTTTAACAAGCAAAATCGCTTTTTCAATTTCTCCTTCTGCCAAAAGAGAAAATAACTCTTCTTCATTAACCAACTGCGATTTATTTTTACGTAGTTTTTCTTTCAACACGGCATTTCCTATTTCAGAAACGCTTTTTTCTTCAGTTTTCAACTTACGTATTAGTTCGATTTTATCTCTTAGATTATCTGCGAGTTCAAACTCTTTGTCAATGTAAACTTCGGCATTCACAAAACCAGCGGCAATTAAATTAGCATCAATTGCAGAGGCATTTAGCCCATCACTTGCAAGCGAGCCACGCAGCTTTAATTTTACAAGTGGTTTTTTCAAATCTTGGCTTACATCTGTAATTATCTTAGTGATTGCGCTTTTCACTTGTTCAACTGTTGCGTTTTCAAAAACCAATTCTCGGTAAATAAACGGGCGTGAGTCAATGTAAATAAATTCGTATGTACGTGTGATTGTGTCGTATAACCAAAAGCCTTTTTTTTCCATTTCGTTTTTCTTCATTTGCGTGATGACCGCGCTACCCGGAATAAGCAACGTATTTTTGCCGAATTTTATATCGCGTTTCCAGTGAATATGGCCGTTTACGTATAAGTCAAACCCCTTTGGTAAGTCGTCGCATGTCATGAAATTATCGTTCATTGGGATAATTTCTTTTATAGTCTGATGAAACATAAAAATGTTAAAGCAATCTTGCAAAGGCGTAAAATCAGCTGCTTTGATAACATCTTTAGCGTATTCTTCTGGAACGCCAGCCATGCCAATGATCGACACGCGTTCGTTTCCAGCTTCTGTTTTTACAATCACGTGTTTATTATGGCAGTTTATCAAAACTCCTGCACTATCGAGCATGTCAATTGCGTTTACTAACCCTTTCGTCCGGCGTTCATGCGTTCCCGGAATTGCAATTACTGGTATGTTTGGATATGTTCTATTGTTTTTTTCAACGCTTATGGTGGTTTTTCCAGCGCTTGCAGTCGTTGCTTCACAATGTGTCTTAAACAACTTTATCGCGTCATTTATCACTTCTTGTTTTGGCACACGTACGTCAAACAAGTCTCCTGCTGCTATTACTACGTCGCTCATTTGCCTAGCTGTTTCAAGTATTTTTGCAGTTTGAACAAGGGCGTCTTCGCTATAGCCAATGTGGTAATCTGAAGTGATTGCGATTTTCATGTTTTGTATATCTTGAAGAAAGAGGAACGCCAAGGTTTTAATAAAATGCGGGCTTTGAATTAATGGGCGCGTGGTGTAAAAATATCGTTATGAATAATTGGTTAATACTTGCTTTGGCTGCAATGCTTATATTTTCTATTTCGAATACGTTGCTAAAAGTAGCGTCTGACCAATTTGACATAGCCAAGAGCCTTGCGCCACTTATACCTGCGGCCGCAATTGCATTAATTGTGTTTTTAATCGGCACTATTTATGTATTATTTGTACAAAAAGCGCCAGTTCCTATTACGCTTCTTGAATATGGTGCAGCAATTGTAATCTTATCGCTTTTAGGAGTCGCGTTGTTCTTAGCCTCTCTTAAAACCGGCAAAGTGGCTGAAGTAACTGCAATACTCAGTATAAGCACGATTGTAGTTGCCCTTATTTCAATTCACTTTCTAAAAGTGGAGTTCAATGCAAAAGAAATAATTGGCATGATAATGGCAGTTGCAAGCATACTGTTATTCGTGCTCTGATTCTTCTTTATTTGATTATAGCTTCCCACAGCTCTAGATGTATGTAAGCAGGTGAGGTGTAAGTTAGCTTATAGTCCATAATAAGGGGCTAACCTTTGTACGAATAGATAAATTTATTAAGTATTTTTTCTATTTGTATAGTGATCATAATGGAGCTTCGTGACCTGGATAATAAGGATCGTTTGTTGCTTTTTGAATTAGATATGGGCTGTCGCCAAACTTATTCTCAATTATCTCGCAAAATTGGACTTAGTAAGCAAAGTATAGAATATCGTATTCGTAGTTTGCTTGACAAGGGAGTTATCAAAGGGTTTTATGCTCCGCTTGACGTGTCTAAACTCGGCTACATGTGCTGTAGGGTTTTTGTTCAATTCTATGGCGTTAGCCCGCCTAAACAGCTTGAAATCGTTAACTACTTATTATCGATGAAGGAAGTTGGCTGGGTAATTTCAGCTGATGGATCTTGGGATTTAATTTTTATTGTTTGGGCTCAAAATGTTCAAGAATTATCAGAAATAGTTGACAAAGTTTCGTATAAATATGGTTCACTAATTAAGAAGAAAACGGTTTCAATAGCGACTAAAATGCACCACCTTCAAGCGAAATTTTTACTTCTCGAGCCGCAAGAGGGTAAAACTTTTGTAATGGAAAGCGGAGTAACGCCGCCAGTGGATTTAGATGAGCTTGACTATAAAATTTTGTCACTAGTTGCACTTGATGCGCGTATGCCGTTGATTACAATGGCAAATAAGCTAAAAACTTCTTATAAAGTAGTTGGCTATAGGTTAAAGCGCCTTGAGAAAAAAGGCATTATTTTATGTTATCGCGCTGAAATAAATTACAATGCGCTTAAATACACGCATTACAAAGTTTTTCTCACTTTGCATAATAATTCAAAAGAACGAGAAGAAGAATTATTAGAGTTTTTGCGCAATCGCCCAAATATAATCTACGTTACAAAAGCATTGAATATCGCTGATTTAGAATTTGAATGCATTGCCCAAACTAGCTCGGAATTTTACTCGTTAATAAGAGACTTGCGTGCCAAATTTTTTGATATAATTCAAGACCATTCAACCGTTATGTTAACTGAAACCCATCAAATAAACTACTTGCCAGTTGAAAGCAAAGCGCTTTTTCCAGTAAAAATTTAGGCTACTATAAATCTTCTATTTTAGCGTATTTTTTATTTCAATAACGAGTTTTTGAACTGCTTTTTTAACTAGTTCTGGTTTGCCAGTTAACCCTCCAACGCTTTCGTGTCCGCCGCCACTTCCGTTAACCCTAGTGCCAAATTGCTTCAATATTTTGCCAACATCAACTTCAGCAGAATTGGAGTTTTCACTGTCTTTTGCCATTGCTATTTTGCCATTTTTTGGATTAAAACAAATCCCAACAACACAGCCAGTTTCAACCAGTGCAAGGCACGTTTTTGATTCAAAAGCGTTATTCTCAACTACGCCGATTAAACCTCTTTGGGTTTCTATTAGTTTGACTTTTTTCAGCGCTTGAAAAACATTTTTTATTTCGCTTTTATCGGGCACGGCGCGTGCAAGTGAAAGTACATTTCCATATCCTTTTCCGCTTGCAATTAACAATTGTGAAACCGCTGAAAACGTTTGCCTATTTGCTGTTTTGAACCGCGCGGTATCTGCAATTATGCCAGTTAAAAGAAGCGTAGCTGTTGTTGGATCTATTTTCTTTCCGCTTACGCGATAAAGGTCGTATATTATTTCACAGCAACTTGTCCTGTGCACAAATTCAAACACGTTGGCATTTACGAGCATTTTACCGTGCTCGTGGTGGTCAATTGCAATTATTTTTCCTTTAAATTTTGCTACTTCTTCGCCAAATTTTCCGAGCATATCCTTGTTAGCGACGTCAACCAACACTAAGTTGTCAAAATTATTTAACTCGTTTTGTTTAACGACTGGAATTGTTGGCAATGCTAAGTTTTGTAGTAAATGGCGTGAAGCAGAATTAGTTTTATCTGGAGACTTAACTTCGCTTTGTTTCAAAAGTTTTGCTAGTGATAATGCGCTTGCAACTGCCTCAACGTCTCCCAACGAATGGAAACTAATTAGTGTAGAGCCTTTTAATTCGTTTAATTCACTAAGCAGTTCAGCGTATTTCATAAAAAGAAGTATAGGTCAACGGCGAATTTAAGCTATTGTTTCATCTTTTTCGCGGCTTCTTCTAGCTTTTTTCTTAGTTCATCAAATTTGCTTTTGAGTTTTTCTTCTTGTTTTTTAAAAGCAGTTATGCGGAGGGTTGACATTTCTTTTTCGTCACTTAACTCTTTTTTGAGGCTTTCCTTGCTTTTTTCTACTAAAACATTTGAGACAAAGCGATAAAATGGGCCATTGCCTTTATCAATTTCATCAAGTGCCTTTTGCGTTTCGCTTTCTTGCATTGTCAATTGTTGCAATTGCATGCTTATCATTTGCAATTGAGATTGCAATGCTTGAAATTCTTGTAATTGTGCAGTTAATTCGTCATTCATTTGTTATATCACGTATTATCTAATAGCTGGATTTAAATATTAAAATACATTACCTTATACGTGGACATTTCAACTTCGCTTGTTTCAATGAACTTATGGCACTTTCTATTGCTCCTGTCAATTGGAGTAATTTGGATGCTTATAGCTGTCTTTAAGC
>JAHFHN010000074.1 GCA_023246885.1 Microcaldota archaeon | reverse complement strand
AGCGTCACTTGGTCGCGTACATTGTACAACTCGGAGAAAATAGAGTCTTTTGAAACCTGCGGGGCTTTTTCCTTGTCTTTTAAATCATCAAGAACTTTGCGTTCGCGTGCAGCATTGACGCGTTGAACTGCACTTCCACCAAGCATTACTCCAGAGGCTTCTGCAAGTTGGCCATCAAGCGTAACTAATCTTGCCTTTCCAACTAACGCTTCAGCATCTTTAAGCGAAGGAAAAACTAGGGTTGAACCAAAAATGTATTCAAACGCTTTTGAATAAGGTTTTTCAAATTCTATGAAATCGATTAAGAAACCAAGGCAGCCTTTTGTTTTTGCAAACCGCTCATCTTCACTGGTTCGCAATGAAGCACGAATCTTGTCAAGTGGAATAAACGCTGCTTTGCCGCTTTTACTTTTCTTCAGCTCTTCAATTACTTTTGAAGCGGTTTTAGCAGTGTCAATAACAATATAAGAAGCGCGCGCGCCTAATGCTGCTTGTGCGGCTAGTGCATATTCATCTGAATAACTACAAAGTTGTTCAACTGTACCGTAAACCCCTTTATCGCCCATTGATAAAACATGAGTGACTGCTCTGCTTTGGTCAGTTTCACGCAATGTACGTAAACGTGAGTCAAGTTCAGCTACTTTAGTGCGAATTGACAATAATGCTTCTTCTACACCCGTAAGTTCAACATTTAGTTTCTTTTCTTTTGAATAAAGTGCATTTACCTCTCGTTCAATTAATTCAGCTGCTTTTGCCGCTTCTTGTTGTTTTTCTTTTAGATTCTTCTTATTAGAAGCGATTTCTTCAAAGCCACTGCCGCCCTTTATTCGCTCTAACTCGGCTTCTTTCATTCGTTTAAGTTCAGCAAATTTACTTGCTTCTGCCTGGACTTGTGATAATTTTTCTTTGCACAAGAGGGTTTCATCATTTGCGCGTTGTAAAAACTCTCTCGCCTTGTGGAAATCGCTTGTAAACGCATCTGATTCTTTTAATAGCTTGTCAAGTTCAGCGTGTTCACGCTTTAGAATCACATCTACATCCGTAGCTTCTTTTTCAATATCTTTTAACTGGCCGGAATAACCTTTGACTTCATCGTCGGTTTTAGTTTTTTCGATTTTAAGCGAATGAACTTTGTTATTCTCGTTGGAAACAAAACTTTTCTTTTCTTCAATAATTGCACGAGAGCGTTCAATTGAACCAGTTAAATCATCAATCTCTTTTTGTAAAACAAGTTGTTTGCCTTGCGAGCGTTTTAAAATTTCCTCGTGAACGTTTTGGCGTTCTAGGTTTTTTGCAGTGATTTGCTTTGTAAAGTCATCTATTTTGTGTTTGATTTCATTTAATTTTTCTACATATTCACTCATTGCAGATAAAATCGATTCAAATTCAGTTGTGTTTATTGTAATGTCAATATACAATAGTGAAGCTTTAGCTAAATCAAGTTCCTTTTTTAGTTCCAAGTAGCGTTCAGCGTCGCGTTTTTCTTGTTCAAGTTCGCTTACGTAGCCTTCTCGTTCGGATAAAACAGCTGCTGCGCTTTTGAGCTTCTCGTCAACTTGGCCAAGTTCTGATAAAGCCTCTTTTTTCTTGGCTTCGTATTCAGAAATATTGGCGACTGAATCAATCATCGTACGCCTATCTTTGGGATTCATTTCAACTATACGTTGCACTTCGCCTTGTCTGATTACATTGTGAGTAAACAATTGGTTTTTTGATAGGAATTCTTCTAAAACGTATTTCTTTACTCGCTTGCTGTTGAGGAAATATTTAGTTTCTCCGTCTCTTCGCACTAATCGTTTTACTTCTTGTTCTTTACCATCAGCTTCAGATAGCATGACCGTTACTTCAGCTGCATTTGAATTGCCGAAAATCAGGTCAGCGGTTTTTTTCACTCGCATGCTTTTGAGGCTGCTTTCGCCAAAGGCGAAAAGTAAGGCGTCGTTTAAATTTGATTTTCCAGAACCATTTGGGCCAACAATTGCATTGAAACCTTTGTCAAACTGCAACTCGTTTTGCTTGAAGGACTTAAAATTCTTAAGTAGGATCTTATGAACAAACATAGAGGCGATAATCGCAACAATTAAGAGTGTAAACTATTTAAACCGCTCGAAAAAGGAGTTAACCACACTATAAAAACCGAGTCTACTTTTTCCTAGCTACGTAGATTGGAAAATCAAACGTTAGTTTATAGCTTTTTGACGCAATTTTAATTGACGGCCGCTTTGCGGCTGGTGTGCTAGCTATTAACCGCTGTATCTTGGCTACTTCGTCAAGTGACAAACCATAACGCAAGACATGGTCAGATGAAGACAAAAATAACTGTGGAGCAGCACCGAGTTTTTCCACATCTAAACCTGCCCGCGTATATAGCGCGGGTAAGTCAATTGATTGAAAGTGGCGTTTGCCGATCTTTGGGTTAGCGGAATAAATAGCATTAGCTAAATTACGTTCTGCAAGTGTGGGCAACGCCGCACATTGGTTTATGAATATTCCCCCGTTGGCCATGTGAGCCTTTACTCGTTTCAATGCAGCTACTTGCAAGGCCGGAGTGTGAAAATAGTCAAGCGAACTCCGCATTATCACTAAATCAAATTTTTCATGTAAATGCAGTCGAAGAAGATCTCCAAGCACTTTATGAGTAGCAGGATTAGTGTTTTGGCTAAGCTGAGCCTCAGAAGCATCTACAATTGTAAGCGAAGGCATTTTGCCTCGCTTTCGCAAATGTTCAACAACGCGTTCTCCAAGCAAGCCAGTTCCAGAACACACGTAAAGAATTTTAGGCTTTTTTGGCAACGCTTCCAAATGTCGACTTGACAAGTCAACAAACGAACGCAATACTCGTTCGTCGGAAAAATAGTTTCCATAAACTCGCGACCAGTTACGGCCAAGCACACGCCGATCGCGGTGAACGTTTCTCTTTGTAACTTCAGATAAAGCCATTTTAAGTACCCATTAAACAGAATGGAATTAAAATAGTAATTTGATTAAAAAACAATTTTCCATTTGTCTACGGAATTAACCAAAACGCATTTAAAGCATAAAGCACAAAGCATCTATTATGCGTACGACTATTATACTGCAAGACGAAATTCATGCTAAGCTAGTGGAGCTTTTTGGCAAGCGAGGCATCTCAAAAGCACTTAATGAACTTGCGGCTACACACTTATTTACAAAGAAAAAGCCAAAGTCAATGTTCGGCACATTAAAACGGTTTGACTTAAGCGACGTTAAAATTCCCGACGAAGAATTTAACTGACGTGATTAAATGATCGTTTTTGACAGTTATGCTTGGTTTGAATTCTTTTTTGGAACTACAAAAGGAATAACCGTTAAAGCTTTTGTAGATGATACAACACATTTGATAGTTACTCCCTCATTGGTATTTTATGAAGTTAAAAATAAATTAATGCGCGAAAATAAGCCGTTTGAAGCATGGATTGAATTTATGTTGGTGCGAAGCGTCGTAGAACCACTTAGTGCAGAAATTGCTTTGAATGCAGCTGATTTAAGAAAACAATACAAATTGAAAACAAGTGATTCATTCATATACGCAACTGCATTGCACAAAAAATGCAAACTATTAACCGGAGACGCACAATTAAAGCACTTACCACACGTAGAAGTACTTAAATGAAAGCTAACCAATTTTTCGAATTATTCCGTTAACTGCATCAACTTCCAACTTATCTTCATCTTTGAAAACTTTAGTCGCTACTTTAGTTCCAATGACGCAAGGAACACCTAACTCACGAGAGATGATAGCAGCATGGGACGTTACGCCGCCCTGATCCGTAACTATTGCGCTTGCAATTTTCATTGCCGGAACAAATTCTGGCGTAGTTTCTGGGGCAATTAGAATGTCACCTTTTTGAACTTTAGATACTTCGTTAATTGATAATACAATTCTAGCCCTGCCTTTCGCTTTGCCCAAGCAAGCAGGAAACCCAGTTATTTCTTCTACAAGATCAAACTTCACTTCGTAATTTTTCTTCTCTTTTTGTAACTCTGCGCCAGATATGACTCGCTCATCCGTGTTTTTCATAATTATTCCAAACGAGTGTAGCCTTTCCGTTATTTTGCCGTTTGGTTGCCACCTATTTTCAAGAATTTCTTTAAACGTATGCGCAGTGACTTCTTCAAATGTTAAGTTATTTTTTTCCGCAAGTTGTTTGAGAAAAGGCCAAAACTTGAAGGTTATCTTGTTAAAAATTTCCATAAACTTGAGTCGAAGCCACACTAGGTCTTGTACAATTTGTAATTCTGGCCAATCAAGTTTGATTTTTTCCACATTTGGCTTTAATGGAGATTCAAAATGCATAATTTGTTGCATCAAAATTTCTCTGGTTAGCGGTTCGCCGAGAAAAGCGTGTGTTGAAGTCCAAGCATATTTTTTTATGAATGCATCGATTTTTTCTTCAGTTAATTTTTCGGTTTTATGCAAACGGACAAGATGTGCAAGTTCTTTATCTCTTTCAAATAATTCAAGTTTTGCGCTAGTTGGCTGTGCTAGGATTTTGTAAAGTTCTTGGCCTTTTGCTTCGCACTTTTCCTTGAGTGCTTTTTCGATTCCGGGATCAGCGTAATGAACCAAAATCCAATACGCCATCATCGGAAGCATATCTCCTACAAATCTTTTGAAACCACCTAAGGTTTCTGCGTCGTACTTAGTTTTATCAATTAACCGAACTCGTTCTTTTGCCTTAGT
>JAHFHN010000073.1 GCA_023246885.1 Microcaldota archaeon | reverse complement strand
GTTACACGTAACGTTCCTTGCGAAACTGGTTCTGAAATGTCTCCACCCGCTGGCGAAACTGCCCCGACTGCTGTAACTGAGCCAATTCGATCCCCGTTTGTAGATAAGCAGGTTGTTCTGTCTGTGCGTTCGTAGAATTCTGCTAGTTTTCGAGTTAAGTAAGCGGGATAGCCTTCTTCTCCAGGCATTTCTTCAGTTCTTCCGGAGATTTCACGCATTGCCTCTGCCCACCTACTAGTTGAATCTGCCATGAGTGCAACATCGTAACCCATATCGCGATAATACTCCGCAATTGTGATGCCAGTGTAAATCGATGCTTCACGCGCGGCTACTGGCATGTTAGACGTATTTGCAATTAAGACTGTTCGGTTCATAAGTGGCTTTCCACTGTGCGGGTCAGTAAGTTTTGGAAATTCAGTTAACACTTCAGTCATTTCATTTCCACGTTCACCACAACCTATGTAAACAATGATTTTTGCGTTACAGAATTTTGCAAGTGAAGTCTGTGCAACTGTTTTTCCACTCCCGAATGGGCCTGGGATTGCAGATGCTCCTCCTTTTGCAAGCGGGAAGAAAGTATCAATAATCCGAGTACCGGTTAGCAATGGTAGTTCAATTCTGCGTTTTTCTTTAACTGGTCGAGGTATTCTCACTGGCCAACGTTGCAACATTGCAATTTTAACTGTTTTTCCGCTTTTGTCTTTAATTGTTGCAATTGTGTCTTCGATTGTGAATTTGCCGCTTTTTATTTCATCTATCTTGCCGCTAACTTTTGCTGGCACCATTATACGGTGTTCAACGTCAAATTCTTTTACAGTGCCAATTACGTCTCCTGCGGATACGCTTGCCCCTGCTTTCATAAGTGGTTGGAAATCCCATTTTTGTTTTCGGTCAAGTGAATTAATTGAAACTCCACGTTGAATAAACGAACCAGATTCGCTTAATACGCTTAATGGGCGTTGTATTCCATCGAACACGCCGCCAAGTAAACCGGGTCCAAGTTCTACGCTTAAGGAATTTCCAGTTGATTCAACTGGTTCTCCTGGTTTTAATCCAGTTGTATCTTCGTATACTTGAATAGCTGCATCTGCGCCTTTGAGGGAAATGATTTCTCCCATTAGTTTCTCTTTGCCTACAGTGACCACTTCGTTGATTTGGCTTCCGCTCATTAATTCAGCGGTTACTACTGGTCCAGAAATTTTCTTTAATTTGCCCATTTGTTTTTAACTCCTCCTATAAATTTCATTTGCAATTTCTTTTAGTTTTTCAATTCTATTCCAATCGCTCGCTTTACAAGTTCTTGAATGCTTCCACTTTTCTTGTTGTTAAGTAGCTCGGTTTTACCGGGTACAGTAACCACAACTGGCCTGCTGAGTGCTTCAATTGCTTTTTTTGTTTTATGTGTAAATCCACTTGCAATATCTTCTTGTAAAATAACAATACCAACTTCATTTCTTGCTATGGTTTTTAGGAACACTTCTTCACAATTTTCCTTGTTTGCAGTAATTGCCTCGGTTACGCCTGCGAGTGCAAAGCCAGTTAAAGTATCGTGATCGCCGATTGCGACTATTTTTTCCTTATATTCTTTAGAGTTGTTTGTTGTCATTTTCTTTATTTCACTGTAAATACTATTTGTTTCAATTCTTGGCTAATGCCTGCTTGTGTTGAATATGCAATTGCTTTTAGAAAAGCAACTTCTTGTTGCTTTAGGTAAATGTAAGCGAGGATCACAGCAAATGAAAGCACTGCAACTTTTGAAGTGCGCAAGGCTTTTTGAATTAACCTGCGTTCTAGTTCGACTTCGAGTTTTACGAGTGAATTTGTGTTTTGAAAATCTATAATTACGGATTCGTTTAGCTTATGTGTTTTGACTATTTCTTCAACTACTTCGCCAATAGTCTCTTTTTCAGTTAAACGATGCATTTCTCGTTTGTTTCTAGTTGGTTTTTTGATTATGTTTGCTTTGATTTCTTCTTTGTCTACTCCGGCTAGTTTAAGCCTAGCAATCATCATTGTGTTTACAAAATCTATTTTTACCATTAGTAATGCTTTTACGGCTGAATCGCTTTCATGTTCAGCTGCATTTCCAAGTTTTTCAAAGTAGTAACTTTCAAGTTCTCTGAATAATACGCGCCAATCTCCTATTGCGCCGTTTCTAAAATGTTCATTTTCAATTTTGTGAAAAACGCCTGAAAACGAATAGCCACTTATTGCAAGTTTATGTACTGTTTTTTGCAAGTCAAGTGACGAATCACTTGCAATTGCCATCAAGCTTTGCTGTTCTTTATTGAACGTTGATAAATTAGTGGTGTTTACTGGTATTCCGGTTGCTTTACTTGCGATTATAGCTTTTAAGTTCTGTATAGTCCATTCTTCAAGTACTATTTCCAGTAATGCGTTTGACCCGTTTGGCAAAAACGCGGCGATTTTTTTCATTATTTTTGCAAAGTTTGCAGTAACTGCCCGGTTTACAAGTTCAACGCCAGCGTATTTTGTTGAAAATTCAACTAGTTCGTCTTTGTAAGTGTTTTCTTCAAGTAATTCTATTACTTCTTCAATTGACTTAACCGCAAGTAGCGCTTCAATTGTACTTTCATCGAGTAGCTTTGACTTCATTGCTTTTGCCCTTGCATTTGCATACCCGTATTTTGAATACAAATTGAAAATTGTTCCATTCACCTTTTTTTCTTTGTAGTTACTGCTTTTTTCTTAGCGGCTTTTTTTTCAACAACTTTTGGTTTAGTGTTTTTATTTATTACAATAGGCGCGGGTTTAGCCGGGGTAAAAACGCTTGCAAGTTCTTGAAAAGCGGTTTGCTTGAGTTCATCTTGGTGATTTTCAAGTAGCGCTTCTAGTGAATTGTTTACTTTAATTTTTTTGTCACTAGTTGTGCCAATTACGCCGCCCATTATGTCAACTGCGCCGGCTATTTTGAAGCCAGCTTGCCTCAGAGTTTTTTCGTCTTGTTTCTTGCAGTACAATAATGCGTCGCTTCCAAGTGATTTGGTACAATCTTTTGCAAGTTTTTCGAGCAAAGTGTTGTATTGTTTTGACTTTGCGAATTCGTCGAGATCGTCACGTACGCCTGAGATTGCTTTTCCAATTAGCTTCTCGCGGGCTTCTGCAATTACGCGTTTTTGGCGTAACTTTGCATTAGCACTTATTTCTAATCTCTGCTGTTCGCCAAGTTTTTGACCTTCGGTCTTAGCTTCGTCAATCAATTGTTTAGCTTTGCTGCTTGCTTCACTTTTGATGCGTTTTGCTTCTAGGCGCGCACTTGTTAACACTGCTTCTTCGTCCGCCGTTGCCCTGTCTTCTAATGTTTTTAATAAATTTTCAAAACCCATGGATGTGATTTTTAACCTCCATTGAGTGATGAAATTATTAAGAACGCAACTACGAATCCTAGAATTACCATGGTTTCTGGCAACGCTAAGAATAGCAGTGCTCTTGGTTCGTCTTTTTCAGCAAGTAAGCCCATTAATGCTGCTCCAATAGATGCTTGTGCCCATGCTGTTGCAAGTGCGCCGCCTGCTATTGCTAGTCCAGCACCAACTGCTACTAGTCCTATTCCCATTCCTTCTATAGCCATTTTTCTTGACACCTCGATTTTTAATATCGTTTATTTTTTTTCTATTTTTGTTTTTTTTATTTTTTTTCTGTTTCAGTTTTTCTTCTTTTTATTTCTTTTTTCTTAACTGCGTTATTCTTTGTTTGGATTCAAAGGGGAGAATGCGATTCCGCCGCCTTGGAAGAATTTACTGAAAAATTCAACGTATTGTAACCTCATTGACTGAATCATTGATTCGAATAACGCAAGCACGATGCTTAACGTATGCCCTAAGACAAAGAGCACGAGCAATAAAATTGATGTAATTATCCCAATTGGTGTTGTGAATGTAAGGCTCTCTGTTATTTTGTTTAATATCAATGCGATAATTACCCCTGAAACGCCAAGTGCCATAATCCTAAGATAAGAAAAAATGTTTGAAATCAAACTAGGTATTTCAACTAATGCGGTTGCGCCTTCAAAAACTGCGATGCCGATTATGCTTACTAACATTACAGGTAAACTTATGTTTGGTGTTATTATTGCTGCAAAAGGTTGAATGAAATGTAGAAAGGGGATTTCAATGTTTCCAGCTACAAAAAGCGCTAGGGAAAATTCTAGTACAAGCCAACTTAATTTAGCGTAGCCGTGTTTAGCATGGTGATGCGCAAATGACTGCCATGCGCCAATTATGTACCCAATTGCGAGGTGAATCATACCGAATAAAATAGATAATGCCATTAGCAATGCTAATCCTTCTTCTTCTGCCCTGTGGATTAATGGGTGTAATTCGTAGCCGAAAATATGCTCGAAGCCGAAGAATTCGCCAAAAATCACTCCAAAGATTATACTTGCAATTGAAGATACCGCTAGCATGGTGCCAATTGACTGAATAAATTTATCTCGTTTATCCATTTTCAACTTCAATGCAATTGCGCCAATTAGTGAGACTAACCCGTAGCCAATGTCTCCGACAATCATGCCAAAAAAGAGGGGGAATGATATGGCAACTAGTGCAGTTGGGTCTAATTCATTTGATTTTGGCATTGAAAAGAATTTAACAAGTTCTTCAAATGCCTTGATCCCTTTTGGATTTTGAAGTTGTGTTGGCGCTAATTCGCGCGTTTTTACGAATTCAACATAACTTGTTATACTTGATGTTG
>JAHFHN010000072.1 GCA_023246885.1 Microcaldota archaeon | reverse complement strand
CTTTCGCAATTAAATGAACTCTTGTGCCTGTTGGGCCAGCTTCTGCATGTGTGTATTTGTCTATTTGCTGTCGCACTTCGTCTACAAATGTTGACTTTGTTTTGTCTTGATAATACCAAAAGGGCGCTAGCGTTCCGCCTTGTTTTAGGAATTCAAGCGCTTTTTTGTAGCGCATTTCTGGAGTGACCCAGTGCCACGCCATTCCACATACGATTGCATCAACGCTATCTTCTGGTAATATAATTTCTTCAAAAGGCGAGACCTTAAAATCAATTTTTGCATATTTCGTACATTTGAGCCTTGCTATATTGACTAACTCTTGGCTAATATCTATCCCAAGGACGTTAAAACCAAGATCAGCAAATGGTGTAGTTACTTGTCCAGAGCCGCAGCCAACATCTAATATTTTTCCATTTTGTCCTATACAAGAAAAGGTAATTATGTCGTTGATCAACGCTTGTGGGTAGCTCGGCCTTGCTTTTTCGTATAACTCACTTATTCGGCCGAAAGTTGTCTTTTGTTCTCGATTGATTTGCACCGCTTTCACTCTATTGCGTTTTAGTATTGCGTAAGTATTCTGCGCATTTTAATAGAAAATCATTTAGCGATCTTTTTTCAACACTTGCCCCCGCTGCAACTTTGTGCCCGCCTCCGACGCTTTTTCCAAGGTCTTTACACGCTATTCTAAGCATTTGATTTAAATCAAGTCCTTTTTCAATAAGCTCGTTTGTTCCTCTGGCCGATATCTTTAGCATTTCCGGATCATCTTCATCAAGCGAAAGCGCGATTATTGGCTTAGTTGACTGAACTAGGTTTGCAAGTGTTGCACCCGCAACTGTACCAATTATGCTGTCTTTCACTTGGCCACGTAAATCTAGCAAGTAAAATTCGCCAGCGTCGCTTAGCTTGTGTTTGGCAAGTGTCATTCCACTACGCAAATTTTGTCTATGCACTTGCATTATTTCCATTGCTTTTTTGCGGCTATCTGGATTTTTGAGGCAAGCCCCTACGCCGGTTTGTGCTTCATTGTTCCTACCACATGCATTCGATTAACGCACTTGAGAGTCGCTTGCGGTCATCTTCTTGTAATTCATAATAAGAAACGTATTTGTCGTTTTGCTTGTATGGGATTTCGTTTTCAGCTAAGAACCGCGCACAGTTTTTGTCATTGCCAGTTAAGCCAGGTAAAAACGGGTCACTTGCATAGCTGAGAAAACCAATTAAACTTCTGCTACTTCTACCAAAAATACGCAAGTCTTTTTTTACAGTTGTTATTCCGGCATCAACTGAGTCTTTCAAAATAAGTTTGTTTACTCCAATTAACCCCGCGCGGTCTTGCATATCGCCGACCGTTGAAACGAGTGCGAGTTGCGATAACTCTGGAAATTGTCTAAAACAAAGGTAAGATGTTCCGCCACCGCATGCTTCGTTTCCGCCATCTATCCCAAAATCATGCGGATTAACAATAGTTATGTTGCTGTCAGCAGGCCGTTGGTCAACTGGTGTTTCTGGCTCGTGGTGGTCAAGAATAATGATTTCTCTATTTGGCAACGCTTCAGCTAATTTTGAAGTGTATCCCGCACCGAGATCACAAAAAACTATTTGCTTATGTGTAGTTTCTTTTAACTTTTGCAAGTATTCGGGCGTGGTTTTCTTCCAGCATTGCATAGCCGGTGCAAATCCGTTTCGGTACATTGCGCTGAAAACAATTGAACCAGCCGGTATTCCATCTGCATCGAAATGGTGCACGATCACAGCATCGTCGAACTCACGTATCCGCTTCCCTGCATCTACGCATGCCTTGTAAAAGCCACTTTCATCTCGTTGCCTTTCAACTTCAGTCATATGAGTTGTTTTGAATCTATGTTAGTTTTATACCTATTTCTATATTCGGCTTTTTTTATAAGAAGAAAAATTGCTATAAGTTAATTTTTTCACTTAAATGTGGAACAATTGTCTTTACGCCAGTTGCGCGGTGAATTTGTTTGGCTAATCTAATGCCCTTTTCTCTCTCGCAGTGGACAACGAACACTTGCTTTAGCCCTTTAACGCTTTTAGCGAGTCGCACTAATTCAGGAGAGTCACTGTGTCCAGAAAACGGTGCGACTTCCACGCGGCAGCACACGTCTGCCATTTTACCGCCAACTTCGAGCATACGAACACCTTCTTTTAGTAACCTACCCGGCGTGTCATTAGCTTGATAGCCGACTAGAATAACGGTATTCTTTTCAACTGGTGCAAGTTTTTGGAAGTAGCCAACTGATGCGCCGCCTATTAACATGCCGCTTGGCGCGACAATTATTGACCTGCTAGTTTCATAAACTTCTTTTTTTGACCTAGTGGTTGGTTCCCTATAAAACTCACTTTTAAACGGGTCGCTATCACTAGTGAGTATTTGCATTTGTAACTCGCGTTTTAAGAAGTTCGCGTTGTGCCGGTGTATTTTTGTAATTTTTTTAACCATGCCGTCAAGAAAAATAGGACAAACTGGTAACGCTTTTGACTTCATGTAGCTTTCAAGTGTAAGCAATACCTCTTGCCCGCGTCCAATTGCAAATGTGGGCACAAGTACCTTGCCATTTTTTTTCAGTGTTTGACTAACGTGACTGATAAAAGTATTAATTGTCTTTTTAGTTGCTTGTCGTACTTCTCCGCCGTAAGTACCTTCGATTATCAAAGTGTCAGCTTCAAGATCCGCTGTATCCGCTCCATCTAGTAATCGAGTTGGCCGCAAGTTAACGTCGCCAGTGTACAGAATGCGGTGGTCATTTGTGTCGAGAATTGGCATCGCACTGCCAAGGATGTGGCCAGCGTCTCTTAATTCTATTCCTCCGCTTGGCTTGCGATAATCAAGAAACTTCATATGGTTAAGTGTTTTTTCAATACTGTGTTTGTTGAAAAAACGGTCTCCTTGTATTTTCAATGCATCTGCAAACAACACTTCTGCAATATCGCGCGAGGGCTTTGTAAGCAGTGTCTTTCCACTAAAACCATTTTGGTAAAGCGCAGGCAAGTAGCCAACGTGGTCTAAATGCGCGTGGCTGATAACGACCTGGTCTATTGAATTACTCTGGTGTTTTACATCAAAAAGCGGCGGAACTGGTGTTCGGCCCTCTAGTTTAATTCCGCAGTCTAGCATAGTAGTTTCATTTGATTCAATCACAAAGCAACTTCTGCCTACTTCACTTGCTGCACCGTAAAAAGTTATGCTGTCCATTAACTTGATATACGCTTACTTACCCTATTAATCTATATGGCAGAGGGCGAAGAACCTAAAATCGACCGCGACAAACACTTGATTCAACTTAAAGCCCTCCGCAAAATAATCGACAAATACGCCGATGAAATAAATTCTTTTGAAGTAAAGTCAATTCCCGAACTAAAAGCATTCATCAACCCAAACGATGCAGCTGTCAAAAAAGTAGTTGCTAAATTAAAAGAAGAGTTCGAACGCAAAAGCGGAAAACCTTATTCTATTGACTATAATGCTACGCTTTGGCTTGCTGCTTTTCATTTCGTTTCCAGTTTAGAGACAATTGAAATGGATTTGCCTGTTTCGTTTTGGTTTACTCCGTCTGATGTTATGGAACTCGGTGCAGCTGATGCATTTGACCGTGCTATTTTTTTAGCTTCTCTAATGGTTGAACTCGGCGCATCTGCAAAAGTACACGTGCTTGAAACAGAAGGCGGCATAAGACACCCAGTCGTAATCGTAAATAGTGACAAGTGTTATTTGTTTGATGCTTACCCTTCTCCAAGCTTCTTAACTGGGTCTACACAAAACGGAGTACTAACCGACTTTTCATTGGCAGGTAAAAGATATACTCGTTCTTTGTTTGAATTTAGCCAAAACCACTATGAAGAGTTTTGAAGCAGCCTGACCATAAGGGTTAAAAGCTGCTTTTGGCGCTATTAATACACTAGTTTTCTAGTTTTACCAGAAAAAGGAGTTTGATTTAATTTAAAATGTCTAAACCAGAAGTTTTGATCACTAAATACGAACAAGCACGCCTAGTTGGCTCACGAGCATTGCAACTCGCAATGGGCGCACCACCACTAGTTGACATTGACAAATTAAAGAAACAATTCCCAAGCAAGTACTTCTCGCCAGTTGACCTTGCAAAGTTGGAATTTGAAGACGGCGTAATCCCAATGCAAGTAATGCGCAAAACAGTCTTCTAAACAAAACTCTATTTCTATTTTTTATTTTTTTTGTTTTAACTTTTCCCGCCTTTGTCTTTTTGTTCCTTTTTTTCGCCTTATTTCTTTAACAACGCGCTATTGCACTTTCTTTTCTAATTATGTTGCTTTTAGCAATTGCTTTTGTGCAATTATCTTCAATGTTATTTCAGTCAACAAATATGGCTTGCTGGGCAACTTCTAATTTCTATCAGTCACAGCCACTCGCTATAATGGTCAACATCCCACAAAATGCTTCTCAAATATCTTTACTAACTGCCCGCGGCAGAGGAGATGCTGATTCAATAAACGTCCGGCAGTGCGGGTACAGTCAATGTAGTACATTTCAAAATTACAATGCGGTTTGCCCGACAATTGCTACCACCGGCTACGGCGAGGTAGATGTTACTGATATTTTGCCAAGAGGGCAATACCAATTAACGCTAGATTCGCTTTACGGGTCTGCTTCAACTGAAATTTTGAGTGCACAAGTGAACGTTTCCTTTCCAACTTTTATTTATAACGCAACTGACAAACGTTGCGATTATGCGGCGGATAAAACCACTTGTATTTCAAATGCCTATGTAAGTGGCGCGGGAT
>JAHFHN010000071.1:3090-5049 GCA_023246885.1 Microcaldota archaeon | reverse complement strand
TTTTAACGTAATTACGACAACGTAAAAGTGCCATTGTTTCAGGCGTTGAGATAACAGTGTGTGCAGATTTAACTGCGTGGTCAGCATGGGCATGCGAAATAAACGTCGCGCCTTCTCCTTTTACATCAAGAAAAACAGGAGTAGGCTCTAACTCAACTTTGCGATCAACAGGAAAAAACATTTTTATCGGAGGGGTCGCTAGCCATTAAGGTTCACAAGTATAAAAAGCCGAATAACTAGATAGCTTTGTGTAAATAGTAGTTGAAATTAGTTTCAAAGACTTGGATAAATTAATATTAGCAGTCGCAGTACTAGTTGCATGTCTAAACCACTATTTTTTATACTTTTTATTATATTTGCGCTTGGTGTCAACGCACAAGGGTGCAATGACTACTGTTCTAATGGAATTTATGCCAACGCTAGTTATAACCCTGCAACCAATGACTGTGAGTATATAACAACACAATGTCAGTATGGGTGCAATTTTTTTGGCAACGCATGTGCCACTAACTACGACCCTCAGATAATGAACGAAAATTCGATACAAAGCAACTACGCTGAAAACGCAACCAAAGAACAGCAAGTAAGTGGACAATTTGAATTAATACAACCGAACTTTCAAAGTGTTTTCAACGTAACTCCAAATAGCTCAACCCCTATGCTAGAAGAGCTAAGCGCAGAAGCTGAACAAACTGCAGCTCAAGCTGAAACCACCGCGATTAATTTTGAACATAAGATTGTCTTCACTATGGGATCAGAAGAAAAGGAATTGGCAATAAAGACAAAAGGCGAAATTCAACTGCTTAATGAAACCAACGCAGGGGTAAAGATAAACGGGAAAATTATAAAAGTCGAAAAGACGTGGAGCACATTGGTTAAAAGCCAGTTAAAATTCGGCGACGTCCTAGAAAACGTGTTAATTTATACTGAAGAAGAAAAGCCAATAGTATCTGTACAAAAGACAACTAATGTTAAGATCCTTGGGTTTATTCCAGTGCAAATGAGCGTGACCAGCAAAGTAAACTTACTAGAGCCTGAAAAGCAAACTGAAGAAAAGCCATGGTGGGCGGGTTTAACCACGCCGCAAAACCCAGGCGTAGAAGAATTCGCATTACCAGTTGGAAACGGCTCTGTAAAGGGACAACTACCTTGCCCCGAAATTGAAATAACTAACGTAGTTATGCCTACGTTGGAATTAGAAACAAACCAGAAAAATAATCTAACTGTGTCGCTTGAGGAAAACGATTGTAAACTATATGCGCAGGTTGAAGAAGTTGAAAAATACCTAATAGAGTTAAATCAAAAACTCAAACAGTGCGAAGAGACGAAAAAGACAAATTGGAACAGCGTGCAAAAGATGTACTCGGATCTTGACAAAGGGATAACACAATTGCCGCTATATGCGGAAAAGTATGGAGAAGGAGAACTACCTACAATCCAAGCATGCTTCGAAGATTTTGATAATTTAGCAGAAAAGTCCGAACCGTTAATGCCGTTAAGCAAACCTAATGAAATATATTCTGATTGGCTCGAAAAAATAGCAAACGATGTCGAAAGCTACTGCTTAGAAGTACAATTATTAGGCGAATCTATCGTTGATGAATGTAAAGGCATTAACGAACTCATTGAATGCGAGGACACCACTTCCCAAACAAAATCTAAATATCACAAAAAACTAGCTAGCAGCTTGAAGTCTGCACAAAACGAGTTAAACACCTTTGGCAAAAAAGAAGGGTACATCAAAAAAGCTATGCAGAGCTTCGCCACTTATTTTCCACAAGGCAAAGAAATTAACCAAAAGAACTGCAAAACTTAATTTTTATTGATACAACATGGCCTAATCTCGGATAACGTCAGAATGAACTTTACCGCGCTACACAAAGCCCAACTAGACTGACACACGCATAACTTATGGATAAAAATACAGGGTTTAAAGAAAGAAAAAAAACCGACGATTTT
>JAHFHN010000071.1:0-3080 GCA_023246885.1 Microcaldota archaeon | reverse complement strand
TTTATAAATACGAGTTTTTCTATGTTTTAAGAGGGGGATAACGTGGGTAGTTTTGAAGCGATATTACTTACAATTGGAATTGTAATAGTTGATTTACTTATTTTGAAGGAATACTTACGTCTCGAAGAAGAGCTTAATAGAGTAAAGCAAATTACGCCTTTAAGTGAAACTGAAATGCAATCAATGGCTCAAGAAGTGGTCGCGCCCTTATCGCAACCTACTGAAAGCGCAGTAGTATTCTCTGAAGAAGCTAAAAGAAACGTGGAGCGAGAAAACGAAGCACTAAAAACAAAAAATGAAGTGCTACTCGCAGCTAAAACTGAATTTCACGTTAAACAACTCGACGCACTAGCCACTAAGATTAATGAAGTGCTACAAGGCGTAAAACAAGTAAAAGGAACAAATGCTTAAACAATAAAAACACTTAAACCGGAGATGGGAATAAAAAATGGAAAACATGTTAAAACACGCTGAAGAAAGAGCAAGCAGAGTAGAAGACTTAATGGACAGGGCGCTAGAACACAAATTAACTGAATACGAAAATAGACTTGCATTAATTGAAAATGAACTTAGGCAAATGATGCAAACTTTGAACGAAGCAAAGGCAACTGGAGAAGTTACAAAACATGATTCCGATAATTTACACAGCGAAACACTACGTAGATTCATTGAATTTGGTGAAAAGCTAGGCGAAATACACCGCGAAGTAAAAAACGTTCAAGAGGGTTTGGCAAATGAAGAAAAAGCAGTTGAACGAATCAGAGAAGAAGAAACAACTGCAATCAGCAGCGTAAAGTCATGGGAGAAAAAAACCTTGAAAAATTTAAACAAACGACTTGTTTCAAAGAAAACACTTGACAATGTTTTGAAAAAACTACTTAGTGGCAAAAATAAAGCTAAACTTGACCGTGTGGTTAGAACGGCAAGTACAAGTCCAAAAGTTAGAATCTCACTCGTAAATGCAGTATTAAACGACAAAAAACTACGTGCAAGGCTAGTAAACGACGTGCTTGTCGGAACTCGGGGCAAATTAAAGCGCGAAAAAGTAACTTCTAAAGTTGCAAAAGCAGCTACGAAGAAACTAATTGAAAACGCTAAACCTGGACTTAAAAAAGCAGCGAAAAGCGCAGCTAAAAAAGCAGTAAAAACAGAAGCAGCAAAAGTTTAGACAATTGCATCAATTAGCTGAATTCAGCTTTTAATGAGGCAAATGTGTGTTGCTAAGTGTTCATGTTCAGTTGAGTCAAATGGCTTTACATGAACCAAGTAATCCCTGCGCCGTTTCTTCTTTTTTTGAATTATTCCCACTGGAAACAGCGAATCGTTTTTTATAAACGCAACGCGTGCTTTTCCAATTTTACAAAGCCATAGTTTACTATGCGGAATCGCAATGTCGATTGAACGTCGTCGTTTTGCAGCTAAAATAAACGCAGGCTGAGTAACTCGCTTCTTTTTCTTCTTAAGTTTAGTTTTAATTTTCTTGTTTTTCTTAACTTTTTTCAATTTTTTCATATTGTTCACGAATTAGTTTTTAGAAAAGAGATTTACCGGCTTCTTCATTTGTTGAAGCAGGCATTGCCGGACTAGCCGGGGTTGCTGACTGCGTTTGTTCTTGGTTTGCCCCACCTGCCGCTAAACTGGCAAACATTGAAAAGTCCATTCCAGTTCCAATTTGGTTTGAAACTTCAGCTGGAGAGTGTAATGATTTCAACACGAGGTCAAAAACACCGTCGAGGCGCTTTGATGCAACGATTTCAAAATCAGCTTGGCTTGAAAATTCTTCTTCTGACACAACACAGTAAAACACGTATTTTTGATGTGCTACTTCAAGGTCGATTGTTTTTTCAAGCAATAAATGCAGTGAATCATAGTCTGCTTCAGGCACAGCCGTTGCAAATACAACAACTGCATCTGCGTCACCTACAAGTAGTTTTTTGGCGCACACGGGGATTTTGAGAATTTCTGGTGCAGTTAGGCGCTGGAGTGTTGTGCCTGCATAGTTTTTTTCAATAATAACCGTAGCAAGTTCAAAAGAATCAAAAGCATTTGACAAACAATCTACAAACCCTATTTTTGGCATATGAATAGGCATTATCCGCCAGTGGAATTAAAGGCTTTGGGCGCCGGGTACAGGCATTTGGTTTTATAAATCCCGATGCACATAATATGAATTAGCCTTTGAGGGCTCCTTTTAGAAGATTTGAGTGGTTTAGTTAAAGACTACTGTTTAGGGCTCACTGGGTTTTACGAAGTTTTACGAGGTTTCGTATGCACGAAGAGCAGAACAGCCATTCCAAAGATGATTTAGATACAACTGAAATCCACAAGGTTGCGGAGATAGAGGCTTCAATAGAAGTTCGGCTAACTAATACTAAGGAAAACGCAACTAAGATCATCACAAGCGCTAGAGAAGAAGCTGAAGAAGTAATTGAAGAAGCACGACAAGAAGCAGCATTATTAAAAACTAAGGAAATTGAACGCATTAGGCAAGAAGAGATTGAAAAAAGTAAACTAATTATAAAAAACACTGAAAAGACCAATGAACAAATCCTTGGCCAAGATACTAATAAAGTTTCAAAAAAACTATTTGAAGAATTTATAAAAATAATCGCGAGGGAGGCTTGAAGCGAACATGTTCAAAAGCCAACCAATGACGCGCATAAGAGTTTACTGCGAAAAAGAATCAATTTCAAAACTAGTGGATAGTTTATACGAATTTGGCGCAATACATATTACTCCAATTAAGCACGCTTATTTACCGCAACTTGGCCAAACACTGAACTACTTTAAAGATGTGTCAACCGCGCTAATAGCACTACGGACAGCTGAAAAAATTTTAAATATTAAAGAAAAACCAGTGGCATTTCAAGATTCATTATCGGGATTGCTAAAGAGAAGTGAAAAAATAGGAGCGAACCGCATAATCAGCTTAAACGAACAAAAAGAAAAATTTCAAGAAGAATTGAAAGAATTGCAAAAAAATCTCGAAGAAATTGCCCCATTTGCATTGTTCGATTTACGCCGAAATTACGATTCAACAAAAAGCCTTGGGTCGACTTTGTTCCAAACGCCAACCAGTT
>JAHFHN010000070.1 GCA_023246885.1 Microcaldota archaeon | reverse complement strand
CAAGTATTTATTTGACATTAAAAAGACAAATTTTGACAAGAACCGCATTGGAATTTTTCACTGGGGTATATTCGTGCACAGCGCAATGATTCATCTGGCCAAGCTGAAGTTGGCGGTAACTTTTTCGTAGCACTGCCGGTTAATGACACTGTAGCGGCACAGTCTGGAACTTTAATGCATGAATTTGGTCATACGCTTCAACTTGGGCATGGTGGGCGGCAGGATAAGGAACTACAGTATGACAATACGCATTTCAAGTCAAACTATCGCAGCGTAATGAACTACCATTTTCAGTTTAATGGGGTGCCGTACTTCAATATTTCGACCGGAACATTGAACTATAAATTAGATTATTCAAATGAAGCTCTCCCTGATTTAGACGAGTCAACTGGGTTAAACGAAGCACAAGGATTACAGTCAACAGAACAACAAGCCGCTTCATACTACTCATGTTTCGACACTGGCCACGGTATAGCTTCTGATGTAATGTACGTTTCTACAAAGAACAACAAAAACATGATAGTGTGGTTTGTGCTCAATAGCTCGCCCGTCGACTGGAACTGCGATGGAAGGATTGGCGGCTCGCCAACAGTCAGCATAAATGGGTATTACGCTGATCCGTTCAACAACACCGGTCCATTGGATTTACTTGAAAGCAGAAAAGACTGGAATAAAATAGTACTGCAAATCGGCTGTCCTGGATATGGAATAGAAGATAATTTAACTGAAAATAATTTAGTTAAACTAGGCAACATGCAAGGCAATTGCACTGAACTAAGTGACGTACGCGCTAATTTAGGATTAGCTTCGGAGGAAAGCGAACAACTCCCTCCAAGATACCCGTTCCTAGGCGAAGCATGTGACGGCCAAGACAACAACGGGAATGGTGGAATAGACGAAGGTTGTTCTGACCAAGACGACGATGGCGTAGTAGATGACTTAGATAATTGTCCAGCAGTTGCTAATCCTGACCAACTTGATTCAAATCGCGACTTCTTCGGCGATGCGTGTACAGAAACTTTACAAGTTGCAACGCAAAGCGCAGCTTCATCTACAGTTCCAATTTCAACTGAAGCCAGCGGTTCGAACTTAACAATCCCATACTCCCCGTTAAGCGAAGAAAATGCTGGCGGGCTATTTGGCTTCATTGCTGGCTTTCCGTTTGAAATTCTCGGTCTAATAATCGCAATAGTATTTGTAGTTGGGATTTTAGTTGTTGCAGGAATAGCTTATCTTTTACTAAAGAAATAAACACTGTGCTAATTCTATATAGTTTATGATAGAATTATGAAAAAAGCCGAACTCGCAGGTGCATTACTCTTTGCCTCTACGTTGCAGTTTTTTGCGGTTATATTCATTGCACAGTCGATGATTCCTGGTTACAATATTTACGATAGTTTCATAAGTGAACTTGGCGTTGGCGAAACAGCGGCGTTGTTCAACACTTCTGTTATAATTTTGAGTTTAGCTTTAATCCTTTCGGCGCTACTACTCCATTCAATTAGCACTACAAAACGATTCGCTTTGCTAATTGCTGCAATTGGGATTTGTGGAATCGGCATTGCATTATTTCCTTTGAATAATCAACCATTACACACGATAATTTCCGGAACGGCGTTTATTCTATCCATTCTAGCAGTTGTTTCCACGTATGAAATACTGCCCAAATCGTTCAATTTCGCTTCCATATTAATTGGGCTAGTTTCGCTAGTTGCACTTTTACTGTTAATAACAAACAACTTTTTTGGTTTAGGACAAGGTGGCGTAGAAAGAGTCTTTGTTTACTTAAACCTAATTTTCACGGCGTTATTCGGTTTATACTTAATTAAAAAAACTTAAACAAAATAAAGCTAGTAATTTGTTTTTAGTCGGGCTTTTGATTACGTTTTTATTCTCTATTTGCTTTCCATTTAATATGTTATTCGACTTCGCTTTGTCCCTGCCGTTTTTACTCAACGTGATAATAGTAATCCTAGCTATAATTTTTTTCTACTTGCTATTCACTCGAATAATTTTGAAGAAACCAGTTGCGTACATTGAAGAAGCGCCAAATTATTCTGAAGATGAAATAATCGTACAAGAGCGCGAACTCCGACTTGAAAATTTATTACTTGAACAAACGATCAAAAAAGCCAAGAAAAAATATTTAAAGAAAAAAATCAAAGTCGCTGAATACAAAAAAATAGTGCAAGCGGCAAAAGATAAGATTCAACAAAATCAAGTTAAACTAAAACAATTAGGCCGATAGAATGGCGTCTATTTCCCAACTAGAAAAAGAAATCGCTGAACTAAAACAACGCAATAAACGCGTTGAACTTGACAAACAATGGGAAACTAGCCGCGAAAGAAAAGCGATAATCGCAATTTTGACTTACTTTGTAATAGTTATTTTCATGTGGTCAGTTGGAATTTCAAACCCATTTACCAACGCAATTGTCCCAACAATTGGATTTGTACTCTCGACACTATCATTATCGTTCTTTAAAGACCAATGGAAACGCTCGTTTCGCCGAGGGTAAAATGCCCGGAAGGTTTAAATAGGATTTTAAAGTCAATAAGTAAGCTTATCAGTGCCTTTTGGCGCTGCTATTTTACTACGTACAAATATCCTGTCTATTGGCTTTCTGGTCAATTTGACTTATTGGGGTAAATGCAGTCGTAGTTACATCTTAAAACCAGGTGAGACCGAAAGGTATCCCAGTTTTAGTGCAAAAAAATTTGAATACAATTCCTTTAGTGGATTTTACGCAAAGTTTTTGCATTTAGATTAATCAATGGAAACTTGAATAAACAGACTAAGCTCCATGACTTCGGTTATGGTTTCTGTCTCAAGTTTGACGTAGGAAAACCAATTAGAAATACGCAAAGTTAGTATATACGGTTGAGAAAATAAATACGAGAAAAGTGTCAACCCAGTTAATTTCAATTCCTAACAAAAGTAACTCAGCTGCAGGGTGCAAACTCTGTTGTTGAGGTACTTGCGACTCAGAATAGAATAGGAATGCAGTTTTGTTCTGCATTCCTCAACACCAGTTGATCCTGCTGGAGGACACCGCTATCGGATTGCGATTAAGCCATGCAAGTCTAAAGACTCGACTTCGAGTCTTGGCGAACGGCTGAATAACACGTAGTCAACCTACCCTAGTGAGCGGGATAACGACGCGAAAGTGTCGTCAATACCGCATCGCTCTCTTCACCTGGAATGGGAAGCGAGTTAAATGAGCTGCAAATTGTAGTAGTTTCGCTCTAGGATGGGACTGCGGCTGATTAGGCTGTTGGAGGTGTAATGGACCCCCAAACCTATAATCAGTAGGGGTCATGGGAGTGATGGCCCCCAGATGGGCACTGAGACAAGGGCCCAAGCCCTCCGGGGTGCAGCAGGCGCGAAACTTCCGCAATGCACGAAAGTGTGACGGGGGTAATCCGAGTGATTCCCGAAAGGGATTCTTTTGCTAAGCTTGAATAGCTTGGAGAATAAGTGGTGGGTAAATCCTGTGCCAGCCGCCGCGGTAATACAGGTAGCACGAGTGGTGTCCACGAATATTGAGTCTAAAGCGCTCGTAGCCGGTTTGGAAAATTTCTTGTCAAATCTCTACGCTTAACGTAGAGGCGAGCAGGGAACACTTCCAGACTAGGGAGTGGAGGAGGTATGAGGTACTGCAGGGGGAACGGTAAAATGTTGTAATCCTTGCAGGACCACCAGTGGCGAAAGCGTCATACCAAGACACGTCCGACGGTGAGGGGCGAAGGCTAGGGGAGCAAACCGGATTAGATACCCGGGTAGTCCTAGCAGTAAATTATGCAGACTTGGCGTTGCATTTGCTTCGAGCGAATGCAGTGTCGAAGGGAAGCCGTTTAGTCTGCCACTTGGGGAGTACGGTCGCAAGATTGAAACTTAAAGGAATTGGCGGGGGAGCACCACAAGCCGTGGATGCTGCGGTTCAATTGGACTCAACGCCGGGAAACTCACCAGGAAAGACAGCAGAATGAAGCCCAGACTAAAGATCTTGGCCGACAAGCTGAGAAGTGTTGCATGGCCAGCGTCAGCTCGTGCCGTGAGGTGTCAGGTTAAGTCCTGCAACGAGCGAGATCTTTGTCTACAGTTGCAAACCTTACAGTGATGTAGGGTGCACTCTGTGGAGACTGCTTGCGTTAAGCGAGAGGAAGGAAAAGGCGACGCTAGGTCAGTATGGCCTGAATTTCCTGGGCCACACGTGGCA
Source organism: Microcaldota archaeon (assembly GCA_023246885.1). Classification (GTDB taxonomy): domain Archaea; phylum Micrarchaeota; class Micrarchaeia; order Norongarragalinales; family UBA8480; genus JAHFHC01. The sequence continues at coordinate 864 of JAHFHN010000070.1, read as the reverse complement.
TACAAAGGTGAAGACAATGAGTTCCGACGCCGAAAGGCGAAGGCAATCCCCTAAACTTCACCCCAGTTCGGATTGAGGGTTGAAACTCACCCTCATGAAGTTGGAATGGCTAGTAATCGCGTGTCATCATCGCGCGGTGAATATGTCCCCGCTCCTTGCACACACCGCCCGTCAAGCCATCCAAGCGAGCTTTTAGTGAGGCTTTGTCCTTCGGACAAATTCGAGCTATAGGTTCGTGAGGAGGGTTAAGTCGTAACAAGGTAACCGTAGGGGAACCTGCGGTTAGATCACCTCCAAAATTTTTTACTAAAATTTTGGAACTAACTAAGCAAGAGAAATTTCTGGAAGGCACTCAACTAAAAATTCGCTTTAAGGATTCAATTCCAGCATATGTTCGGAGTTGCAACGCAGTAGGCGTTGCTATCCGTACCGCGTGGGCTCGTGGCGCAGTGGTAGCGCGCGCGCTTTGCAAGAAACTTTTTCTTTCTTTTGCGAAAAGAAAGAAAAACTTTCATGAAAAAGAAAGAAAATGTTATCGTAATGAAAATATTTTCTTTCTCAAGAAAGCGCGAGGCCGCGGGTTCAAATGCCATGCCCCTTTTCTTTGAAATCGCAAATGCCTAACGGCATTTGACTCTGCATTTGCGAGTCATTTGCATTTATGCAAATGCAGAAAGAAAAAGGTGCCAGGCGTGGCGCCATCTGCACAAGGGCAAAGCCCTTGTGTCTGAGTCACAAACGCAAATGCGTTTGTGCTCAAAAAGAAAGCCACGTTATTGGCGTGACAATAGAAAGAATTTTTTTGTATTTGTGTCTCTGCGGCTGATTATCCCGCCGAGTCCATGAAACTTTTTTCTTTTTTCA
>JAHFHN010000069.1 GCA_023246885.1 Microcaldota archaeon | reverse complement strand
AGAAGGATACAAGGGATTGCTTATAAATGACTATAAAGGCGCTAGTGTTTCGCCTGACTTAGCTGCTTATCCGCAAGTGATGCGCGACGTTATACAAAAATTACAAACTAATGAAGCTGATGAAGTTGTTTTATCTGAATATTATGAACGGATTTACAATGAAGAGCAAACTGGGATGCTTCGCGGTATTGCGGATTTAGTTACAAAACTTGAAACTGAAACCGTTTGGAGCCCATCGCACTTAGGCACTAGCTATTCGGATAAGAAAACGCTTTCAGCTCGCCACGATATTGTACTTGGAATTTTCAACGAAACACTTGTGGATCCATTTGCGGCATACATGGAATTAATCAAGATACTAAAAGAAGAAACAGCTGAATTACATAAAACTCAAGAAGCTGGCGATGAAAAAGGAGTTGAAGATGTAAAAGTTTACATTGGCACGCTGCAGTTCATGAAGAACTTATTCGACTTAACTTCAATGATTAAACGCAGCAAACAATATCTTGCACAACTTGGCAAGTTGCCTGAAGGTAGAGCCGTTTATCACTCATTGTTTGAAAGTGCAATTAAGCCGTCATTTATCGGCAGCAGGATTTTCTTCACTGGAACTGAAACACTCGAATTAGTTGACCAATATGAAGTGCTATCATCTAAAGTTTATATTTACAAGCACCCGGAAAAAATTGAGTACTTGTATTACATTAACCCGCCTGAATACACTTTGCCGCCAGAAAAATATTTTCTCTTGCAAAAGACAAAAGAAGTTGTTGCTGGCCATCGTCCAACAAGCGTTGGGTTCATGGACATGGAACAGGCACGCAAATACTTCCGTAAAATCTATGTTGCTACCATAACCGACTTAGCTAACCAAAATAACATTAACCTCAGCGTAGAGGAAAAAGAAGAATTGGCCACCATTGTTTCGCGTTACACAATTGGCTATGGCATTCTCGAATTACTGTTATCAGACCGACAACTTACTGACGTGTACATTGACTCACCGCTTGGCAGCAAACCGATTTATTTAGTGCATTCAAAGTACGGTCAATGTCAAACTAACATAATTTTTTCTGAAGAAGAAGCCAAGTCAACAGTATCTCGCTTTAGGGCATTGTCTGGAAGGCCATTTGACGAAGCACACCCTATTCTTGACTTTGACTTAGCGGACTTGCAAACACGTATAGCTGCAATTGGAAAACCACTTGCGGTTGACGGAACTGCATTTGCACTTCGTTTACACAAGGACACACCGTGGACACTAGCGCAATTCGTTGACTTTAAAATGATGCCGCCACTAGCGGCAGGCATATTGTCATTTTTCGTTGACGCACAAGCATCAATGCTAATAGTTGGAAGCAGAGGCAGTGGTAAAACAAGCATGTTGCAGGCGTTGATGCAAGAAATTCCACAGAACTTGAGAATTATTGTCCAAGAAGACACGCAAGAACTTCCCATTCCGCAACTCAAGCAACTTGGATTTAATGTACAGCGTTTGAAAACTAGGCCACCGTTAGGCGCACAAAGCGAAGCAGAAGTAAGTGCCGAAGATGCGCTCCGAACTGCATTGCGTCTCGGTGACTCCGTATTGATCGTTGGAGAAGTACGGTCAGGAGAAGCGAAAGCACTGTACGAAGCTATGCGAGTCGGTGCAGTTGGAAACGTAGTTATGGGCACAATTCACGGTGAAAGTGCTTATTCAATTTGGGATCGAGTTGTAAACGACTTAGGCGTACCAACAACGTCATTTAAGGCAACGGATATGACAATTGTCGCTGCACCTATTCGCTTTAAAGGATCTTTAAAGCGCTATCGTAGGTTAATTGAAATCACTGAAGTCAAAAAGAATTGGAATGATGACCCTGGACGCGAAAATGGATTTTTGAACTGGATGCTATTCGACGCAAATAAAGACAACCTTGAATTCTTCAAAGACGAAGTGAAGGAAAGCGAGTGGATTAAGAAAGTGATGCGTAACCGCGGGTTGAAATATGAAGACGTATGGAACGAAATCGTAACACGAGCAGCGAGCAAACAATATTTAATAGACGTGAAAAACAAACACAATATTCCAAAAATACTTGAAGCGGATAACACTATTCACGCGCATACAAAACTAATGATACTGGCTGAAAAGAATCGCGAAGAATTTGGTAAACTTGACCACAAGCAAGTATTAGCCGACTGGCAAGAATGGGTCGACAACGTGCTAGTAAAACAAGTAGTTGGATTGAAAACTCTAGGGTAATGAAAAAATGACAGAAGAGCATTGGCATTTGAAAGCGGCAAAGGAGATCAAAGGCGAAATTGAACCGATGATAAAGTCTAAAAGTCGCGTAGTCTACGGTCACAGAGTGCATAGTATTGAACACGCACCGCATTTTATCACATTCCATATAGAAGGTGGCAAAGCAATTGCAAGTATTAGTAAGGTGAGATTAGGTTCAACTCGTGCACTTGTAACAGTAGATGCAGATGGAAATATACACGCGCTTGGCCAAGGGATGACTCACTTAAAAACGCTGGCTGAACTGGAAAAAATAGAACCACATACCACGCGCGTTAAGGATATTCCAGCATTAATTGGGGCTACAAAAGCGGCGTATGCAGCTTTGAAAAAACACTGCCAAAAATAAATGTGAAAGAATTATGGGAACCAATACATGAGACTGCCAATTAAATATCCAAAAGCCATTTCTAAATACATGATAAAGAAACCGAAGCACAACGCTAAAAGTATCCACAACAAAAACAATTACACTTTATCCACATTAGCAGCAATCGCAGTTATACTCGCACTAGCACTTTTAACACCAAGTTTAACCGGACTTTTAATTGACACTTCATTAACGCTACCAACAAGCATAACCTATTGCTTGTCTCCAACTGCACCCGCAGTTGGATTAATTGATCGCAATCCTAATTTCGGATTATCATTCAGCAATGATTCTAGCATCATTGAAACAGTTTATGCGCTTGACAAAAATAATCGTAAACTATACTACATTTCATTGCCAGGAACCTCGTGGAATTCCAAAACCATATCTACTGGTTCAGAATTGTACACTCTAGAAGTGCCATTAAAACCACCAACTTTCGCGGCTGTAGGCACGAGTAATTCAATTGTATATGCTAGTGCAGATGCGCCGTTCAAATTCGTTAGGAAAAGTGATGATTCTGCATTGCCAGGTGAATTTATAGTTAGCGATCTTCAAGCAACTGATGATGAGAGCGGTAACGCAATTTTTTTTGACCAAAAAAATATGCTATTCTATTCACTTACTTTTATCAGATCGGCAGGTATCCCAATATTAGCTATTAATAAGCAATGGTCTTTATCTGGCAGACCAATAGCAAACAAAGGTTATTCAATGTCAGTTTCAGGAACTAACTTACTCTTACTAACTGCTGACAGCAAAATAATTCACTATTCATTAAGTACCCCCGGGGTAAGCAATGGTACGCTTAGAGCTAGTAGGTTGTTTTTAGGTCCGACTATAACTGCGGTCCTTGCGCCAAAGTCTGGCAGTAGCTTTTACTTTGGAACTAGTAATGGAAAACTTTACAGACAAATTTACACGAGTTCACGGTTAGCACTCGCGCCAGTGCAAGTTGCTGGTTTTAGCGGAGAAATTAAGTCAATTCAACAAACTGATACTAATACATTATATGTTTTGACAAATACTACAATTCATAGATATTCGATCTTGGATAATGCAGCAACTCGAGCATATGCTTTAAATCCAAGTGAATTAAACTACTTTATCCAACTAATTACAGGGCCAAATAAAGAGGTATTTGTTTCGGCCAGATTAAAAAGTTCATCTAAGTCACAACTTTTCAATGTTACAAATACGTGCGACTAGCGAACTTAGCTATTATATACGTCGCTTGAATTAGTTATTCTTATGCCAATTAAGCGTAGTGAATCAAAAGGGCTGTATAGTGGAGACAAGGCAATTAAGCAGTACGTTGAGAAGCCACGCGTGGATTGGTTTGTCAAGTTTGTAAACTTTTCCAAGAAGTATTTTTCTTCTTATGGTAAAGGGGCAAAATTAACAACAGAACAACGCGAGTTATTCGATTTTTTAAGTTATAAAGTTACAGCTGAAGAGTTCAGGGCAGCTGAGATTGGTGCAATGATCGTTGGGTTAATTGCCACGATTTTTGCAGTGTTTATAGCTGCGCTTATTCTTGGAACAGAAAGCCCAATATTTTTCATAGCTGCTTTGATTTGCTTTATTTTTCCACTTATTGGGTTCATGATGATTGCTTATCACCCGCAGCAGGAAGCGAAGCGGGAACAGACGCTGGCACTTGGATACGTTTCGGAGATTGTGAATTATATTATTTCAAGCATGCGGTTGACGCCAAACTTGGAAAAAGCAATTGAGTTCACTGCTTCGCATGGCAGGGGCAAAATTGCGGATGACATGAAGAAGTTAATTTGGGATGTGCAAATTGGAAAGTGTTCTTCTGTAGAAGAGGGTTTAGATGAATTGGCTTACAAGTGGGGCAGGTATAATGACGATTTCAAACAAGCTTTGATGTTAATTCGCGCTAGTGTGCTTGAGGCGGATACTGCGAAGCGGGAGGCGTTGCTTGAAAAAGCGTCTGAAGATGTGCTTGAAGGCAGTAAAGAGAAGATGGACCGTTATGCTAGAGAGTTATCGCAGCCAACGGTTTACTTGTATTATTTTGGTGTGTTGCTGCCTTTGATGTTGGCAATTGTGCTTCCAATTGGCGGGACTCTTTCAGGCGGAAGTTTTGCACTCGCTAAACCAGAGATACTTGCATTGATTTACTTAGTTGGGTTACCGCTCGGATTATTTGCACTCGGGTCAAACATTTTAGGTAATCGGCCGCCGACGTATATTCCACCAGAAGTTGATGAAAATTTCCCGGGGCTGCCTGCAAAAGGAACAATGAGAATCGGCAGCATAAGTGTTCCGATTATGCCGGTCGCAATTCTTGTTTTCGTTGCAGCGTTGTTTACTGGTTTCACATTAGATCAGGCAATTACAGTTAGTCCTACTCCCGCATTTGAGCGCGCTGATTTACTAGCGGCAAAGCCACATATTGAATTATTTGGAAACACCGCTGAACAATTGTTT
>JAHFHN010000068.1 GCA_023246885.1 Microcaldota archaeon | reverse complement strand
CTAATTGCAAGGACGATCACTACACTATTTTGGCATATCAAAGTTTGCAGCGCAAGACTAGTGGAGAATTAACTGAAAAATTAAAGACAGTTAGTTCAAATGACGTTTTAAGCAACTTAAATTTAGGCAAGGCAATGAGCGGGGCCGGGCAGCAAGTTGATACAAGCGTGTTGCGCGAATATGTTAACTTACGCGGAGAATTAGAAAATCAAGCTTCGCATTTAGTTGTTAATAAAATCTATTACTTACAACTCAAAGATGCAACTAGAGAATGGATTCCAACTGATTTTGCAGCCGCAGATCAACAACCGAACATGTGCCCATTGAGAAAAGTACTTGACTCAGATAACAAAGCAGCTGAATTTGATAAGGATGGCGTTAGGTTATGCGATAAGAAAACAGGAGTATGTACTCAAATAGCAAATAGCGATCGTTCACTTAACCACAAACAAATGAACAATTTAGCGCTCACTTTAATTCCAAATAAATACGTAACTGCCTCGTTTGGGGGCTGTGCTGGAAACGTTTTAGAGATAGATGCAAAGCAAAGCATAACGCTTGCAGCTAGTGCAACATGTGCTGGCGCAAGCTGTATTCGAAGTCAAATACAATACGCAACTGGCAGGCAAATTGGAAGCGATTTAACTAGCGTACTCGGCCGAGTAACGCAAGTATATACAACTGACGGTACACTTGACTTCAGCAATGGGGTAATTATATTTAGCCGCAACTCAGCAGTTAACGACGAATTTGAACTACGCAGTCCAGGCAATGAAGTAATGCAAAAAGCCGCTTCTTCGCAAGAAGAAAGCTACAAGCAAGCAGCTGCAATAGACGTGACCGGCGATGGGAGAGTAACATTACAAGGGTATATTCACACTGACGCTCCAGAAGCAGCGAATGCAGGCGAACTACGTTCAATTTTAACTGAACGTGGAAAAATTAACTATTTAGCAAATGGCGAAGTGCAAATATTTATACACACTTTAGCACAAGTTGACGCAGGTTTAATTCAAGGATTCGGCACTGCACCAGTGCAACGCAATGATTGTTCAAGCGGATTACCTGGAATAAAAATAACACGCGTAGAAGGACACGCCGGAGTAGGGGATGCAGCAGCTGCGGAATTACAATCGGCACTTGATGCAATTCAAGGTTGTAGTGGAATGCACATTTTAGACACGCCTACAAAACAATTTATGATTACCAAAGACGCAAATGGAAACCCAATATTGCGAGTAATTGACAAACAAACTGGCGAAATACGCGATTATCCAATCACTGGCCCATTGCGCCGCGAAGGAAATGATATTATTATACCAACCGACAAAGGTGACTTTAAATTTAACATTGGCATGGGAGAAAATGGCCAACCGCAATTATCGTACAGCGGGCCAGACGACTTAAGAGGACTTGAAGAATTGCTAAAAGCAAAAGGAACCGGCGGAGTACTAATATATGACCCACAAACTGGCCAACTATACGGGTTAAATGGACAGGACTTGGCAATGAATCCACGGTTTGCAACTGACGGCGAGCGACTTAGCCGCGACTTAAATGGAAACTTCATGGGAAACCCCGGCAGTAATTTATTACTACCAGCTAACAAACGCATAAGTGGGTCAAGTGGATTTGCAGCTCTACCCGGGTGGCCAACTGAATTACCTGCATTGATACTTGCAATTCTTGCTACAATTGCAGCTGTTACAGCAATTAGGATAAAAAAACAAAAAAAGTCCAAAGCAATAAACTAAAGGTTTTATATATACCGAAAAAGTAAGTATTTTGCCTTCGGCACCCACACTGAGAGAATTCGAAAAATGGAAGAAGAAACCACCCAACTGCAAGTAACCTCCTCTAATTTAGATTTGGAAACACTAGTTTTAGAGCCAACGTGGCGCGAAGTATTGCTTGATTTAGTAAATTCAAACCAAATGAACCCGTGGGACTTGGATATCGGGGTAATTGCAGATAAGTACTTGCAAAAAGTAAAAGAATTCGCCGCAGTTGACTTGCGCTTACCTGCAAATGTTATACTCGCAACTAGTTTACTTTTACGCTTTAAAGCCGATGCGCTTTCACTTGAAGATAAATTTGAAGAGGACTTTCAACTAGAAGAACCTATGCCGCGCGAATTAATCCCAGAAGAAATTCCACAATTAATACTACGCACAAACAATGCACGTTCACGCAAAGTTACACTAGAAGAATTAGTCAAAGCAGTTGACGACGTAATAAGTTCAACAACTACACAGCAACTACTTACAATCGCGCCAAAAATACTTGAACTCCAATTACCAAAAGAAGACTTGCATGAATTAATAAAAAAACTATACTTATTGGCAAATGAATTAAAAGATGAAAACGGCGTACTTGCGTTTTCGTTATTACTTGACCCTAATTCACTAAACAAAGACAAAAACGGCCACGTTGCAAGCAGGCTAATGCCACTACTACATTTAGTGCAAGAAAGAAAAGCAGACATTTGGCAAGAACAAACCTACGGCGAAATCAAAATAAAAATATTGTAGCTTCTGGTTCAAATCACAAATAGAAAAAACAATCCACTGTTTTTTGTTGTTCGTCTCTTTTTTTACAAGAAAATTTTATAAACTATACTAGTCAACTTCACGTTATGGATCTAATAGAACAGAACGAACTTGCTGAAGAAATTGATAAACTTTTAACTACAAAGCTTACAGGAAGAGATTATCACGTGATTGTAGCAGTAGAAGGAAAAGGCGATAAGTTTGCGTTTGCATTAAGTACACTGAATGAAAAAACTGCTTTTAAAAGCTGCAGCGTGATAGTGACCGGAATAGTAGAAGAGGCTAAAATGCTTTCAGACAAATTTAAAATTCCATCTGATGAAAAACTTAAAAAACCAATAGAGCCACAGTGATTAACATGGCAAAAATAACAATTAGACAACTTAAAGATCCTGCACCTAGTTCAACGTCATGGCCTGAATTTTGGCAAATGCTTGAACGCTTGCCTAAGTTTAAGAAAGTCGGCCGATTTACGCAAATCGATATTTAAAAAAAACACACATCATTGAAATTGAAATAATACACGCACTAAATTCACTACCTTACCTTTTTCAATTTTCACTCCTTCTTTTTCCAACAGTTGAATTTTCTTTTTTGTACCATGCGCGTAGCCGCCGACTTTGCCTGAACTTAAAACAACGCGATGACATGGCACCTTATTTTTTGGAAAAGGATTTTGATTCAACGAGTTACCAACTGCACGACTTGATTTCGGCTTGCCAATTACCATTGCGATTTCAGCATAAGTGGAAACCATGCCACATGGAATTTTGGCACACGTGTCCCAAACTTTTTGTTGAAAAAGAGTTGCCATGATTAAAGCAACGCTGGCAAAGTTAAATAATCCAAAGACTTAATGGTTAACATGCCGAAAATTTTACGCCGTAAACGTGTTGCAAAAGGAAAAGTTTTTTCAATTAACGCAGTTGAAATAATGTTTCCAAATGGGAAAAAAGTAAAGCACGAGTACATGGACTCTGCAACTGGCAATGGTAGAAAAAGCGCAGTTATAGTTCCGGTTGATAAAAATGGAAAAATTTTATTGATTGAACTTTATTGCACTGGCGTAAACAAACGTGAAGTCATGTGCCCAACTGGTTTAGTTGACAAAGGCGAAACAGCTTTACAAGCAGCGAAGCGCGAGTGCCAAGAAGAAATAGGCTATTTACCAAAAAAATTAGTGCACTTGGGCACAGTTGAAACTGCGCCAGGTTACTCAACTCACTCTACTGAAATTTACTTAGGCACAAATTTGGTTCCAAGTAAACTTCAAGGCGATGAGCCAGAAGAGTTGAAAGTGATACGCACAAAATTTAAAGACGTTCCAGCGTTAATTAAAAAACGCAAATTACAATACGCTACGTCAATCGCTGCGCTGCTAATGGCAGAGAAAAAACTGAAAATAAACAAGTGAAAAAAAATAAAACATGGCTAAAGTTGTTTTAGTGTGGAACGAACACCCAACTGAAGTTGTTGCTGGTTTCCACGCGAGGAAAGTTGCAAGAATTTTGCGCGAAAAGTACGGGCACGAAGTAATAATGGAAAAAATTCCCGCGAGGGAAACTAATTATGGAATTGTACAAAGAAATATTCCAAGACGAGCTATTGTTCAACTTTCAACGCTTTCGGACTCGTATGAATGGGCAAAAATGAAAGCAGAGAAGCATGGCGCAACCGCGTTTAATTTTCATGCGTCTGAACCAGAACTAATGTGTGAAGCAGCGAAAAGACATGTAACTAAATTTAGGGTCGGTGAATTTAGCGCGCATAGAAGAACGAAAGCTAAAAGCGAAATAGAATTTAACAAAATGAATAACGGCAATTTTGTAATAGAAGTGCCGGGAATTATCGCAGAGATTCCGGGTCCAAAAGGCGAAGTGAATTTAGCACGCATACGCAATATTAGACGGACTCTTGGTGAAAGGGTAGACATGGACGCGCAAATAGTGAGAAAGAGAACTGAACATCAATATCATTCGCAATTAATGCAATTACACTCACCAGAACAACAAAAATATTTGTCTCCAGTTATCTCGGAAAAAATCGCCGCTGCGATTCATAAACGTATTTCTCGGCAAAGCTCGCGCTAACTAATTTTTATAAAATTTAAAAAATTAAATTTTTAGAAAGCTAACACGTTGGGTGTTAACGAGCTGTTAAGTTGAAAACAATTTTGAGTTATTGCGAAAAGCCACTTGTTATTAGCAAAATAGCGAAAAAAATAAGCGCTACTTAGTTTTTTAGATTTGACCTTTAGTTACTGTTAGCTCGCCAGTCGCCGAAGCTCCTGGTTTACACTTCAGTTCTATCAAACCCATCTGCTATGGGCGGTCTAAGCTGGCTCGTTTTGGGACCGACTTCGTCCTTAGATGCTTTCAGGACTTATTCGAAGAGCGCGTGGCTATGCTGCGTGCCATTTGAATCCTTTTGACAACAGCTTAACTAGCGGCGCCGATTCCCCGTTCCTCTCGTACTTAGGGAGTCTTACCCTCAGCCAGCAATGCACTTCTAGGAGATGCCACCGAACTGTCTCGCGACGTTCTGAACCCAACTAACGTGACTTTTTAATGGATGAACAACCCAACCCTTGGTGGCTCCTGCACCACCAGGATAAGTCGAGCCGATAGCGATGTACCAAACCGCGCCGTCGA
>JAHFHN010000067.1 GCA_023246885.1 Microcaldota archaeon | reverse complement strand
GCTTCACAAAGCAAACCGCCAAGATGTATTTACTAATGCTTTGCCTGAAGCCGAACGTTTAACCAGAAAGAGAGGCAAAGGCGGCAAAGCAGGGTTAGCACACTTAATCAAAACACTTGAACAACATGTTGAACCACAGGTTAAGTCTAAGCCAATCTCAGGCACAAGAGACACTGTCGCTGATGCTGTGAGTTACTATAAAAATTGGCCATTTTCTAAGCCAGTTCAACTTGGAGCAAAATTAAAGCGAGTTGATAAATTTTTACGTACCCCAGTTTCGTTAAAAGGAGTTCGCCGTGTCTTAACGACGCCGATTTCTTTTCGCTCTAAAGGTGAAATGCCTAGTGCAAAAGAAGTGGCGGATGCTAGAAAAACTTTTGAAGGACTACGAGTGCCATATCACGGAGTACTTGCTAGAAATCCTGCATTATTAGTTGCATTGCACGAAGGCCATAACGATGGGTTATTGTACACTGAAGACTTGGTTGGCATTGGCACACATTTAAAAGATTTATTTGCAGGTAAAACCGAACAACAAAAATCTGACCTCTTAAAAAAACTTGACGGAGTTTTTAGAGACGCAGAAAGACACGCTCGCAAACGAGGGACATTTGCAGCGTACCGACACTTGAATAGAACCATAAACGAAAAAGCACTTCAAACCTTTGCTGATAGAGTAAAACAAAGAGTAAAAGGAGTTCGCCGCGTCTTAACGACGCCGATTTCTTTCCGCTCTAAAGGCGAATTGCCTAGTACAAAAGAAGTGGCGGATGCTAGAAAAACTTTTGAAGGACTGCAAGTGCCGCGACATGGGATACTTGCTAGAAATCCTGCGCTATACGTTGCATTGCACGAGGGGCATAAAGCGGGAGTATTGCACTCGCCAGAATTAGTTAACCTTGGCAAAAATTTAAGAGATTTATGTGCAGGTAAAACCGATCAAGAAAAAGATGGTCTTTTCAAAAGACTTGACGGCGTTTTTAGAAAAGCAGAGCGATATGCTCGTAAAAAGGGGCCTTTTGAAGCGTTCGACTATTTACGTTTTCGAACCGAAAGTGAAAACGCACTTAATCACCCGCGTGCTGAGATAGTAAAGCAGAACGTTAAGCACGACCTACTATGGGCAGGGCGAGGATTACGAAAAGTGAAGCGCGAACTAACAAAGCCAAGAAGCTTTCGTAAATCCTAGTGATTAATACGGTTATAGTCGGTCAACTACTAAATGGCTAGAGTAGCTCAGTAGCCCAACAATCCCAGCTGGAATTCCAACTAGTAAAGCCATTGCAATTGCGTAAACAACTGCTGCGTTGAATGAATGTGTTATTCCCCTGTGTTTTTTGCGCAGTGGCTTCAAAACCAGCCACACAATTACAAATGCAAGAAGCAAACTTATTATCAAAGAAATTATTGTGGACAAAAATTGCGAGGAGATTTTTTGTAGTATAATAGTAATTGCAAGAATTGCAATTGGCTCAATTATTCTACTCACTTTACTTTGCTTTAAATCAACGTCCGGCAAAAGCGAGCCAAGGAGAATTACGCCAATTAAAGGTAATGAAAAAACGTTTAAGGCTAGCATCGCAATTATTCCAACTATCAAACCCACAATCATGTGGCCAAGGTGATTCATTTTTTTCTGTATCCAAAAATTTTGTTGTACTTGCTATGATCGCTTACGTCTAGTACAAATGCAATTATTTCAACTTTGGATTCGCCGTCAATTAAAGAGTATAGCATTCGCCAAAATTGAGGCAATTCAACCCGAAATAAATTAGTTATTCCATACTTTGAAATATATTCAGCTGGGATTTTGTCTTTTGAAATTGGATCTCCGTAGTAAATGTCTATTTTTATTAGTTCAGTTTTTTTGTTGATCGCTTTTAAGATGCTGCGGTCAAGTTTAGAGTCTCCTGCGCGGCTATTCAAAGCGCGGTACGCCTCTTCTGCTTCTGGCGATAAGATTACACGTACCGTCTTGTCATTCATATTTCCAAACCCCGTCTAATCGCGTGCCTCAAGTTGGGGTTCATATTATGGATCCATAAAATGCCACGCAGCGAAACTGCAATCTTGTTACTTTCCTCTAGATATTCTAATATTGTCATTAGTGTGTTGTGGTTAACCTGTCGTGGGAGTTTTTTTTTAAGCTCAGCGATTGTCACAATGCTTTTTTTCATTTTTTTCAAGGTCTCTTCAACCATTATTACTGTGTTCAATGTGGGTGCAGTTTTAAATTCAATTGTCTGTTGATACATGTAAATCACCATTTGTTACTAGATAATAACAAAAAGTGATGAATATGCTATTTAATTGTTTGTACTGTATTTAACGTAGATTAAGAAAATGAAATGGACTTTTTAAGGCGAACTGTGAAAAAAATGAACGAATAGAGAAAACACGCCTTGAGTTTTTTCCGTTTTGTTTTGCAATGTTTTGCCGCTTTCAAAGAAAAAGCTTTTGTTTAGCAATTATTTGTTCCGAGCGTGCCATGGCATTTAAATAGTTAGTAATCCTATTTTTTTCAAGACTTCGAAGTGGGAAAAATATGGTGGATTACGACGAAGAAGGAGATTCCTCTTTCCTCGCAAAAGCAAAGTCATTTTACTATAAGCTAGAAGACAAGTACTACGCTGTACTCGATTCACTACACGAAAAAGGAATTGATTTATACAAGTACTTTGCAGAGCCAATTGAAAGCAAAGGAGTTCCATCGTTTCCAGTTGCAATTGCGCTTTTCCTCGTCCTAGTTGGTGCAGTTGTATATGGCGCGTCTATGCTCGCTGCAACTAATACGGGTACGGTTACAATCCGAGTTACTGGCGCAAACGGTGCTTCAACCGTCTCACTATTAATTGACAGTAATGTATTTGCAACTAAACAAACTGCAAACAACACCGTGTATTTTGAAAACGTTCCACTAAATCGCCCTGCTGCTATAAGAGTAAACGCAACTGGCTTTCCGCTTTACGAACGTTCAATTTCGCTTACTGGTGGCGCGAATTCATTCGACGTGCGGCTTGGCTCATCTGCGCCTCCATTATTACTTGACTTTTTAGTAACTGCAGTTGATGCAACAACACATGCGCCAATACGCGACGCAACTATAAACTATCAATCAATGTCAACTGGAGTAAGTGGATCAGTTGTAACCCAACCAGATGGCACAGCTGTACTTAAACTAGATTCACTTGATACAATTTTGTTGCTTAACATTCAAGCGGATAATTTTGACCCAACGCAACGTACGCTAAACGCCAAAGATGGCCGGTTAACTGTTCAGCTTATTCCACAAACTGCAACCGCAAATGAATCAGAGCCAACTCGTGGCAACGTAATTGTACGCGTTACTGATTCAACTGGCGAGCCAGTCAGTGTTAATGTTGAATTATTTGCAGAAAATTCCACTGCGCCTCTTGGCGCTGACAATTCCGAAAGCGGAGTAGTATCATTTTCACAAGTTGCAACAATTGGCACATTCGTATACGCGATTGTAAAATCGCCAACTGATGATTTTGTAGTGCAACAAACTTCAGTGCGTGAAATTACAGCCGACGAAGATTTGGAGTTCTCAGTACAGTTAGTTTCTGCAACTGCCGCAACATCCCAATTAGTTTCAATAACTGTAAATGGTGATGACAATAATCCCGTTTCATCTGCAAATGTACTTTTATTTTCAACGCTTTCAAACCAATTAATTACGAGTGAAAGAACCGACGAAAACGGAAGAGTCCAATTTACCTTATCAACAACCATTACATTGGCAGATACTTACGTAGCTGTAAATGCAGAAGGTTTTCTCCCACTTATTTCCGAAATTTCCGCTGGTGAAACTGCGCTTACCTTGTTGCCACTTGCAGCCGGCAATAATGTTGAATTTGATGCAGAAGTAGTGACTGCTGACTTACAACCTGCTAGCGGGGCAAAAGTAGAATTAGCTGACGGAAGCGGCAGGTTTTATGGCATCCAACAACTAACTGGCCCAAGCGGAACGGCTACATTCACTGGAATCCCAGCTGATACTTTACTGCGCTTATTCGCTTCGCTAGATAGCTCAACTGGACAAAGCGACGTGTTTCAAGTACCATTTGCAGAAAGTGGCAACCGAAGAGTTTCATTTGCATTATCCCGTTCAGTTGGCGCAATGCTTCTTCATGTACAAGATTTAATTGACTTAACTCCAGTATCAGGCGTACTAGTTACTGCATACGCTGATTCGCCAAATGGATATTCAGTTGCTAATTGCACATCCGTATCTGACGGCTCGTGCTTCCTCAATGGAGTATGGGCGAACAGAGACATTTACTTAATTGCAGAAGCAACTGACTACGAAGCATTTCAATCAGCTAAATATTCAGTTGCGCCTGGACAAACCAAACAAGCAAATGTGCCAATGTTATCCTACGCGTTTTCCAACCAGACAACTGTTAATTTAATTTCTCTTACTGACGATAAAGGCAAAGAGATAATCAACACGCCTGCAATTGAAAAAGGAAGAATTTACACCGCGCGCATTGCAGCAAGTTTTGCCAATTCATCTTCACGCCAAGGAATATACTTGCGCGTAGGCGACCAACCAACAATTGTTTCAGATCCAATTGTAATTAAAAAATTCTCTTACTCGCCTTCAACACTCGCAGACCCAGTTGCAATGCACTCAACAACTTACTCGCCTGGAAGTGACTGTTCTTCTGATTTACTTAACAATGACGTGAACAATGAAGGCAAAAAATGGGCTGAAGTGAATTACAATGACGTAAGCGGGGTAGTTGAATTAACTGCACGTGTTTTTGTAAAACCAACAGCTGACCCGTCTCGAGACAAGTTAAGTTTACACTACCGGGCATTTGCAGTTCAAAACGGTAAATTTGCCCGCGCTCCAGAAGATGGAGAATTAAAACTTGAACGAAGAATCCCCTCAAAAGACGAGTGCTATGCTACTACAATAGACAAGCAATTCACACTAGTTGAAGGAAGTAATGTATGCAACGAAGATGGCTCAGCTTGTACAACCGTTTCATTTTCTTCACCGCTAAACCCAGTGCCAGTTGGCTCGCCTTTCATTGCTACAGTTAACCAGCCTTTTTCGCTTAATTTTGAAGTACGTAGTTTTGGTGCAGTTGAAGGGTCAAGTGCATACGTGAAAGTTTCAACTCGCGGTGGGTTAGTGAAGTTCACTGACTTCTTTGGCAGTGGAACATCTTCACTTGGAGAAGATGATAAAAGTATTCGCGTGTTATTCGGCGAAGCAAAAGACCTTTACACTGGCTCAGTTGATTTAGTTGGCCAAATCCCAGTTGACAATGTACCGTTCGA
>JAHFHN010000066.1 GCA_023246885.1 Microcaldota archaeon | reverse complement strand
AAGCATACGAAGGTGAAGTTCGCGTAAACGTCAAACCAGTATCTGAAACTGGCATAGGAGGCCAACGTGTTTCAATTTCGCTTTCATCAGCACAAGCACAACTAGCAATCAAGATGATTGATCATTTTGGCAGGCAAGTGATTCAAAACGCAGTTGTAAATTTAGTTGACAGCGATGGCAAAACAACGAGTTGCACAACTAATTCAACTGGAGAATGCTTTGCAGTAATTGGGAGTGGTTCAGTTTCAGTTTCAATAACTGCGCCTGGATACGAGAGTCTTTCATCCAAGTTCGATGCTTTGCCTGGTGCAAGTAGTCAAGGTTTTGAACTTATTTCAACTGAATTAAGCGAAGGGACTGAACTTGTTTTCGTTGGAATGTACAATAACAAAAACGAACGCGTTACTGTGCTAAGTCCAGCAACTCGCTACACTGCCAAATATTTACTAAAAGCGCCAGCTGAACAATTTGCAAGTGCAAAAGCGTTTATACAAGTTGGGCCAAGCGATGTAGATTTAGAAAACGGTGCAGGGACAATCACGTCATACTCCAGCGAAGGCGGTTCAATGATTGCTGGCATTGACTACTCTGCAACTGATACTCTTGAACAAAGCGGTTCACTTACGCTCGTATCAGAAGATGGCCAACCCATCAGCCAACCACTAACTACGTTAACTGCAAACGGCGATTTAACGCCAACAAGTCAAACAAGTGGCACAAGTGCCTCAATTTCAAGAGGCAAATTCAAGTGGGTGCAAGTTACGTTTGGCACATTCGCTGGCACAAAAGAAATTAAAGTGCAAATCGAAACCAGCCCGATTCAAGAAGGTAACGTTGAATTATTCCACAGAACTGAATATGCATTGACATTAGTAAACGGCTCTTTACAATATTTGCGCAACCCTGCAGATGTAAGTTCAAGTTTCAATTCTCCAATTTGGCAAACTTTGTCACCAGAGCCAACTGTGATTCCAATTCACTTTGAAGGCAAATGCACTGAAGGAACTTGCGTAGAATTATGGTTTGAAGGGACAAATGGAAAAACATCTGCTTTTAGCAAAGGGACAACACAATTCACCGCAGTTGTGCCTGAAACATTCAAATTAAACTACAGGATATTAATGTCGCCTTCATTTTCTCCATTTTCTTCATCCGCTTCAGAATCGCCATCTGAAAACGCATTGCAAAAAGTTGCAGTGTCACTTCAAACTGATAGCGAGGCACTTGAATTGTTAAATGAAAACACTTCCACTAGACAAGTTGAAGCTGGCAGCGAGGGCTTCTATGCGTTGAAAGCACTACGCGCTTCAAATGATGCAGTGCTAGGATTTTCAGCAGGAAATTCAGCAGAAGAATTACACGTGAGCATTTCAAATGCTGGCAACACGCTAGCGGTAAACGTTGACCCAGCGACTCCGTTAATTGCATTTCAAGAAAATACAGTTAAGTTCACTATTCGCGATAAGAATGGTGCAATTGTTGAAAATGCCAAAGTTGTTTTACAAAAAAGCCAATCTCTTTTAACTCAAGTTGAAGCACAAGAAGAAAAGCCAGGGGAATTCACTGCACTTGTCACCCCTGCTTCATTTGACGGCATTTCTTACGTTGTACAAGCTGAAGGCTTTCCAACGAAAAAAGGAAAACTAACGGTTACTGTAAAAGATTTAGTTTCAGTTGAACCCAAAACAAATTTAGCCGTTTCGATTAATTCACTTGACAAAACTCCGGGCAGTGCGTTTACAATCACTAATTTAGTTCCAAACAAAGAAGTGAAAGTATCAATTATCCTTTCTCCAAACACTGCGCCTAAATATTCAAGCGTTGGAGTGGACTTAGCTGGGTTTAAACTAAAAGGCGGCGAATCAAAATCAATTATTTTAACTGGACAAATAAACAGTAATGTAATTCCCTTTGCAGCGAAGGCAAATACGTTAAAAGAAACTCTAGATGGAAAAATAATTGTAAATGCAAAAACAGTAGGCCACTCGCAATCCACTAACCTTGACTTCAAAGCTGATGCGGTTTACCAGCAAGAGCCACTTGACCAATTGCTAGATTACTCTGCTGATTCACTTGACTTCACACTTGACTTGCCTTTAAAACGCCGCGATGAACAATTGCTACAAGTAACTAACAAAGCAACAAAATCAGTGCTAGTAAACCAACAGTCAATCATTGATGGCGTGCGTGTTTCGCCAGTATCTGCAATTATACCTGCGGGGCAATCTTTTGATTTCAAAGTAACTGCTTCACCTTCACTGGCTTACAGGCAAACTCAATGTTTTTTTGAAGACCAAAGCGATAAAGGTTCGCTTGAATTCACAGCTAGCTTCCAAGGGTTATCAACATCAAAATCAATTCAAGTAAACGTAGGAACTTCTTCAAAACAACGCTGCACGTTCCCAGGTTCAGTTGCACTTAACTTGCCAATGGATGTAAACTTCTTGTTTCCACCAGGCACATTTGCATCTAAGAACCCGGCAATAGATGGGTCACAAGCTGTGCTTTTACCAAATGGCGAGCCACTAGTGTTCCAACAAGGTTCATTTGTAAGCAACCAACGTGCTCAATTGCCAGCTGGAAGTTCACTTGAATTATTGGGAATGCACGTGGCGCAAAACCCAGTTGCAGGCGGCCAAGACTTCCGTGTAGGTTTTCCAGTTCCAGTTTTCATAAACATTCCAGTTCAAGCACAACAAACGAACACTATAGATGGTTCAGTTAAGTTTTCATTTTTAGGAGTAGAAATAACTCTGCCGCCAGGAGTGCAACAAGCACAGTTCAACCAGTTCTCATCTCCTTTTGATCAATTTGGAGGGCAATCTGCTTTTAATTCATTTTCAGGTTCCCCGTCATTCAACAATCAGCCACTTGACCCATACCGTGGATTCGGTTCTCAAACTGGCTTCCAACAATTTGGATCCAACTTTGGTGGCAGATTTTCATACGCAATTCCGGCAGGCGCGCCAATTCGCGTTACTCTAGTTGCTGACCAATCTGCTGGTGAACCATTTGAAATCGGTTATGATGAAACAGTTTACCTTGACTTGCCACTTGATTCACAAACACAACAAAATGGCGCAACTATAAACGCCATTCTTTCAACTTGCACTCAATTGTCGGTTTACACAAAAGGCGCTGACCGCAGCCAACAAATTCGCGATGTTTTACCATCAGCCCGACAAGTTACAATAATGGACGCTACACTATCAGGCAAAACAGTGAAACTAGATCCAGGTGGGAGAATCAAGATCCAAATGTGCACTGGTGTAGATGAAGAACAAAAACTATTCCAAACTAAGCTACGCGCTCCAACAACATTTGTTTTACCTCCAGGCACGCCTGACCCAAGGTCAACTGCAATGCACGCGAATTACCCGAATTGCGCTGAATTAGTATACCGTGGCGGCTATTCACTTGGAGTAGCAAGCGTCAAAAAAGCAGTTTTCCCACAATCATCTAAAGTTGCAAAAGCAGAAAGCGACTCGTGGGAAGTGAGTGCACCACAAGGCGAAACAGTTCAATTAATGCCATGCCGTTCGCTAACCCCAGCAATTTCTTCTTTTGGCGGAAACGGAATTGAAGCACGAACTGAAAACGGCCAACCAGTTGAATTTACATTCACTGAAAAAGACATTGGAAAACAAAAAACATACGAGTCAATTTGTCTGATTAACAAACGCAAAGGAATAGTTTCTCCAAGAATAGATTCAAATTACTTGTCAACTCCAGAAGGCACTCAACTAATCGAAGCTGCGCCACAATTAACCCTTCCATCTACACAAGGTTCAGCTACTTATGACTTATCCCCCTCTCAGAACAATCAATGCAATAACAAGTTCAAACTCACTCTCTCGATGCCAACGAGTGTAGTAAAAGACGGTTGCATTGTCAACCCAAGCCCAGAAGGGGGTTTCACTGGCAACTTAGTATTTGCTGCAGTTGACTCAACTGGCTGGAGTGGAACCGCAAAATTACCAGTAAAAATAAAAGTAATCGACAGCGGTACATGCAAGAGACAACAAAACAAAATCGCTTTTGAATTCCTCAATACTTTTTACATTGACTACGATTCACAAAATACAAACGAGAGAACAAACGGCCAATTCGTGTTCACGTTCAAAGGAGTTGGCGAAAACCACAAGCGTAGGCTAACAATGGTGAACAACTTTGGTTCAACACTTGCGGTTACAACAACTAGCAACGGAAATCCAAGTGCTATTTCGTGTCCTGAACTTTCAAAAACATTAACTTTAACTCCAGGCGAAGCAAAGGCAATTGAATGCACGCCAGTAAAAGCAACAAGCGAAGCTCAACAACTAAAAATAACTGCCACTGGCGGTGGCCAAGTGTTTGACAGAACAGTCAACGTACAAGTGTACGGCGGCGACCCGAAAATTTACCAAAGCAGCCCATGGGGAGAGCTAGCACCAGGCGCAGCACCAAAAGCACTATCTACATCAACTGCCACTCTAACCGCGTCAACCACGAGCATAAGTTTTGCAGGAGATGAAACCATTGGCAGAACAAGCAGCATTCAAGCAACATCTGAACCAGTTGGCTTGCTAGGAACATGCGCTAAACACTATTGTAATTACGACCAAGCGGGACAAGCGTTTAATCAATTCTTAACTGGGCTAGCAAACATAGTAACTGAAAAAACCAGCGATGCGCAAGTGCAAGCACAATTATGTGCTCCGGGCGGACAAAGTGGCAAATACGTTAAAACAATGATACTGCATTTAGCAAACACAAAAAGAGATTTCAGCCAAAAAATCAGGGCCACTTCAACCCAAGGCATAGAATACGAAGTTCAAAATGTCAACGGGCTAACTGGCTGTGGGATTTATCAAATAACCGCACAAGTTGACGTGTGCTCTGGCACTGCATTAGGCACCGATGGCCGTAGGGCATCATCAAAAATAACAATCACAGGCGGCCAAAGACTAGCCTCTTGCCCGCACACACTAGCTAATGCGCCACTCTTCTTAGCTGGCAAAGACGAAGACTTGGCTATTTTCATTGGAAACAAAATCGGCGCAGGGTTAAATGATTTTGACGGCGTTTCTAGTTTACTTGGAATACTCTCACTTGGCCCGTACATGGAAGGAGAAAACCAAGCAGATAAAAAAACAACATTTGACTTACTACAAACAATTTACGGAGAAAACCCAGCCGAATTGCCAAGCGCATACGTGCCACAAAATTACAATAACCCAACTTTCTGCATGGCAAAAGGAGGAAAACAAATAGCCGCAATAGCCGGAGGAACAGCCGTACTTGGAATAGGCGCCGCCTTAACTGGAATAGGTAGTGCAGTTGGTGCAAGACTAGCGTACGGTGCAACTCAAGCCTTAATTGCTTGTGGCATATCTGCCGGCGCACAAGGCATAGCAGAGCTAGTTCCAGGCGAACAAGATTTTGCATGTAGTACAATGAAC
>JAHFHN010000065.1 GCA_023246885.1 Microcaldota archaeon | reverse complement strand
CATCTTTTACTTAAACCCCAAACACTTCTTTGACGTGGCTATTGGTAACAACCGCAGCTAAGTTAAAAAAACCGGCCGCTAAGCATAATAAAGTCTAAACTTTTAGTTGGGAATAAAAAAAATTATAAAAAAAGAAAAAATATTAAAAGAAAAAAGGAAGGAGTTGAAATGAATGATTTTTTTATTCCATTCCTGGCATTCCGCCCATGCCTCCCATTCCACCTGGTGGCATTTGTGGCCTTCCGCGGGATAGGATCATGTCGTCGATGCGTAATATCATTTCAGTTACTTCGCTTGCGCTTTGTAAAGCTTGTTTTTTGACTTTTAGTGGTTCAATGACATTAAGTGATCTCATTTCGCCTACTTTTACGCCGTATACGTCAATGCCGTATGTTTTGCCGTCTTTCTTTTCATGTTTGGCGCGTAGTTCAACTAGTGTGTCAATTGCATCTAAGCCAGTTGATTCAGTTAGTGTTTTTGGAATTACTTCTAGCGCATCAGCATAAGCTTGGATGGCGAGTTGTTCGCGTCCACCAACTTCAACAGCGTATTTGCGTAAGCGTGTAGCGAGTTCCATTTCAGTGCTTCCGCCGCCGGTTACGAATTTGCCTAGTTCAATTGCACTGCTTGTTGCACCTATTGCATCTACAATAGCGCGTTCAGCTTCATCAACTATGTGGTCTGTGCTTCCACGTACTAGTATAGTAACTGCTTTGGGGTCTTTGCATTGTTCGACAAAAGTCATTTGTTCTCCTGCGATTTTGCGTTCTTCAACTGAACCCGCATTACCGAGGTCTTTTGTTCCAAGGTCGTCTAGGGTGGTTACGATTTGTGCGCCTGTTGCTCGGCTTAGTTTTTCCATGTCGCTTTTCTTTACGCGTCGGCAAGCAATTACACCGGCTTTTGATAAGTAGTGTTGTGCTACGTCGTCGATTCCTTTTTGACAGAATATTACATTTGCTCCGCTTTTGACTACTTTGTCAACCATTGTCTTGAGCATTTTTTCTTCTTGGTCTAGGAAAGCAGTCATTTGTTCTGGTGAAGATATGTTGATGCGGGCATCTACTTCGGTTTTTTCAATTTCAAGCGCCACGTCAATGAGGCCTATTTTAGCGTTTGAGATTTTTTTCGGCATGCCAGAGTGTACAATTTCTTTGTCTACAACAACTCCGTTTACAAGTTGAGTTTGTAGCACGTCGTTGCCTTTCTTTTTTTCGAGTTTAACATAATCTTTGTCAATTATGGTTTTGCCGCTGCGTTGTTCAGCTACTTGTGTAACTGCTTGGACAACGAGTTTAGCTAAAATGTCTTTGCCTGTACCGACTCCAATTGTCTTGGATCCCATTGCAATACTGGCAATTTTTTGCAAGTTTTCAGTATCAGTTATTTTAATTGGTTCGCCGATTGATTCAAGTTCAGTGATTGCACGGCTGGTTGCAAGCTTGTATCCACTTATAATTGTTGAAGCGTGGATGTCGTTGTCAAGTAAGTCAGATGCTTTGCGTAGTAATTCACCTGCAATTACAACTGAAGTGGTTGTTCCATCTCCAACTTCGCTGTCTTGTGTTTTGGCGATTTCAACCATCATTTTGCCAGCTGGGTGGCCTATGTTCATCTCTTTGAGGATGGTTGCGCCATCGTTTGTAATTATAATGTCTCCGAGTTCGCTTACGAGCATTTTGTCCATTCCCCGCGGGCCTAGAGTGGATTTCACTGCTTGTGCAACTAGATAGCCAACGGCTATGTTAGTGCGTTGAGCATCTTTGCCTAGGACGCGTGTGCTTCCTTCGGGTAAAACGTTTTGTTGACCTATTTCTGCCATAATTTATATCCACCTTAACGATTTTTTTTAAACGCAAAATAAACGTAAAATAAACGCAAGAACTAGCGTGTACCTTAAAGTTTATTTTTAATTAAAAGTATTTGCAATAGTTAGTAATTGCGAATAATTCGTAAGAATAATAGAATTACAGGGGATTAAAAAAGTTACGTTAGGCACGAGTGGCGGGAGTGCAAGTTATTTCTTAAACAAGTTCAAGTGACTATATGCAAGCATTTTGTAAATCAAGTTAGCAACTAGGAAGTCTGGAGCGTGGAAGCCCGGTAAGGGCATTAGTTCGTTTACATCGAAGCCAACGATTTTCTTCTTTTTGCCAATTTCTCGAATTACATCAAGTGCTTCACTCCACATTAACCCACCTGGAACAGGGGTGCCCGTAGACGGCATTATAGATGGGTCAAGGCAATCCACGTCAAAAGTAATGTAAACTTCTTGCGATAAATGGTCAGCTACTTCGCTTGGTTTCCACTTGCCTTTCTCGCTTGCTGGAAATGTTTTGATACGCGCTTTATTTTTTTCAGTGTACTCTTGACAGGATTCTTCGGTACTGCGTAGACCGATCTGAGCAACTTTTGGCCCAAGTTCCGCAATGCGATGCATTACACACGCGTGACTATATTTGGAACCATCAAATTCATCTCGCAAGTCAGAATGTGCGTAAAAATGTGCTACGCTAACATTGGGATATTTTTTCTTAATCGCTTCAAATGGGCCAAGCGCAATTGAATGATCCCCGCCAAGCGTAATTGGAAACTTCCCAGCTGCAAGTACGTTTTCAACTGTTTTGCGTACATTGTCAATTGTCTTTCTCGGCGAATCCACGCTTATGGCAACTTCGTCAAGCGTGTAAATTGGTAGTTTTTCAAAAATATTTGCATCTAACTCTAAGTCGTACAATTCAAGTTGGCGCGAAGCAGCAATTGCTGCACGTGGACCTTCTCGCGCACCTGAACGGTAAGAAGTTGCGGAATCGTATGGAACTGGAATTATCACTGCTTTTGCTTCTTCAAAAGTAGTTTCAACTCCACAAAAATTATTTGGGCCTAGAGATGGATACTTCATAGAATTAGTTACTCAATACATATTTTTAAATAGTGGAGAAAAAAAATACATTGAGAAAAAAAATAATTCGAGTTTTTTAACAAAAATGATTATTGACTTTAGAACAGCAAAAAAAATAGCGGCTAAACACGGCACTCCAGTAATTGCAATTAGTGAGAATCGCATTAAGCACAATTATAATACTTTTAAAAAATATATGCCAAGAGTCGAAGTACATTATGCAGTTAAGTCAAACGGGCACCGCGGCGTGTTGAATATTTTACGTAATTGCGGAAGCAATTTCGACGTAGCTTCTTTTGCTGAAATTGAATATTTACTCTCTATTGGCGTAGATGCAACTCGAATGATTTATTCAAATCCAGTTAAAATGGAACAGGACATCGTACGAGCGTACAACGTTGGCGTAGAGTGGTTTGTGTACGATAGTGATGCTGAGATCAAAAAACTTGCGCGCTATGCGCCAGAAAGCGAAGTTGTACTTAGAGTAGCTGTGGCAAATAACCACACGATGTACAAATTATCGAGTAAATTTGGGGCGGATCCAAAGCATGCGATTCGGTTATTGTTAAAGGCAAAAAAAGCAGGGTTAAACCCAACTGGAATAACTTTCAATGCAGGTTCACACACACTAGGCGCAGCGGACTATATTGAAGGCATTAAAATGTGTAAGAAACTGTTCAAAGACGCAAAGAAAGAGGGAATTACACTAGACACTATTGATATTGGCGGGGGCTTTCCTCCACTTGGAGACGAAAACGTAAATTCACAAGTAATTCTCAAAGAGATTTATGAGGCGCTTGATGAATATTTTCCAAAAGAAACGGGGGTTGAGATAATTGCTGAGCCTGGGCGATTTCTAGTTATGGACGCTGGCACTATTATTACTAAAGTTATTGGCAAGGCTAACCGCGGGGGCACAATGTGGTACTATTTAGATGACGGTACATCTAATTCACTTACTGACATTAAGTTTTCCGGCTGGAAATTTGATTTTCTAGTAAGTAGGCGAGGTAGAAAGAAACTAAGTGTTTTGGCAGGCCCAACTTGCGATTCTTTTGACGTTATTTCAAAAGAAGAGTGGTTACCTGAAATGGAAGTAGGTGACTTAGTTTTAGTACCAATTGCAGGCGCGTATACCAATGGGCTTGCTTCGCGTTACAATGGTTTTGAACCAGCTAAAATAGTTTATGTAAACGGCAAAATTTGATAATTGAGTTTTATAATAAAAGAAAGATAAACACGTAAATTATGATATACAAGGTGAAAAAAGTGGCAGGAAATATAACTAAATTTATTAAAGAAAATTACAAGCACTTTAATGCAGCTACGCTTATTGATGCAAGCCAAGCTTATTGTAACCTAGTCGACAAGGGAGGCAAAATGTTTTTGACAATGGCCGGTGCAATGAGCACAGCTGAAATTGGCATTAGCCTCGCTGAAATGATTCGGCAGGGAAAAGTACATGCTATTACGTGTACTGGTGCAAACTTGGAAGAAGATGTGTTTAACCTTGTTGCAAATTCGCAATATACACGTGTTCCGCATTATCGCCAGTTATCTCCAGCCGATGAGACTGCGCTTTACGAAAAAGGATTGAACCGAGTTACTGATACTTGCATTCCGGAGGAGGAAGCGATGCGTAAAATTGAGAGCGCCATACTGGAATTGTGGGTTAAAGCCGATAAAGCTGGCCAGTCGAAATTGCCTCATGAATTTTTCTACGAGTTACTAAAGAGCGGCGTGTTGGAAAAACATTATGATATTGATCCAAAGAATAGTTGGCTACTTGCAGCGGCTGAGAAAAATTTGCCTATTTTTGTACCTGGTTGGGAGGATTCGACTCTTGGAAACATGTTCGTTTCAAACGTAGTCAAAGGCAAAATAAAGAACTTAAATACGGTTAAAGGCGGATTGCATTACATGCATGAGCTAATTGCATGGTACAAAAAAGAGTCAGCGAAAAGTAAAATTGGGTTTTTCCAAATTGGCGGCGGCATTGCGGGCGATTTTCCAATTTGCGTTGTGCCGTTAATTACACAAGATTTAAAGCAAAAAGTTCCACGTTGGGCGTACTTCTGTCAAATTAGCGATTCAACTACATCATACGGTTCTTATTCTGGCGCAGTGCCAAATGAAAAGATAACTTGGGGTAAACTTGAAGAAGATACTCCAAAATTTGTAATTGAAAGCGATGCATCAATTGTTGCGCCGCTTGTGTTTGCGTATGTTTTAGGATGGTAAATTCAATTAAGGATATTTTTTTCCTTCTAAAAAGTTTTTTAATGGAGAGAATAATGGTTCTGGCCATTGGCCTGGAGTAGCCCAAGTTATTTCAGTTGTTTTATGTGGCTCCATCACTTCGGCTTTGCCTGATTCCGATTCGCTTTCTACAAAAATGGTAACGTAGTGTTTGTTTTCTTTGGGCATTATGTCGTTTGTTATAGCAAGTATTTTCACGTTTTTGACGTTTAGGCTTGTTTCTTCCATTACTTCGCGTTTTGCACAGTGTTCAATTTCTTCGCCGAATTCCAAGTGTCCGCCA
>JAHFHN010000064.1 GCA_023246885.1 Microcaldota archaeon | reverse complement strand
TTGGGAACACCACCGGTTCGCTTACACATTTCATCCCAACCAAATGGAATGGGCGGACATGAATCGAAATCAGTTATAACTGGCGGCCGGTTGCCTTTAAAGTCGCATCTTGGAAACTCGCAGCCTTCAGGTGTTTTTTCCCTTGAAGGGACTCCGCCTCTTACTCGACATTCTTGTTCCCATTCATTTGACTCTGGGAACTTTGGGCACTTGCCTTGAAATTGGATTTCTCTGCCTTTACAAAATTGTTCTAATTCTCTTTTATGATTACGGAATTCGCTTTTACACAAAAAGGCATCGTCTTCTTCAACATCTTTGTATTTACTTTCATCTTTAAGACGGTTTTTGCACTGTTCAACTAGTTTTTCTTCATTCACTGGGCAAGTCACGCTTTTAGCTGATTGTGCTTTTTCACACCAAGCATCACCTACATCTGCTGCTCTAAATCCACCTTCAAGCGACTTGCAAACACTGGCATAGTCAAAGTCGCTATTATCTAAAACTTTTTCCACTTCTTCAGTTATTTTATCAACGCCATTGGGCTCTGAACAATACTTCAAAAGGGCGTCTTCACTTGTCTTTGAAAATACTTCTTTTCCAACAAAAGCGAGTATGACCTCTTCAGGAGAATAAGCATCGAAAGAAGGAGGCATGTACTGCGCTTCAGCGCCTGCGCCAGTGGTTGAAACAAAAACGGGCTGAGCCACTACAGTTAATGAAAGTGAAATAAGCAGAAAAAGTGAAAAAAGAGTTTTTTGAATCGAAATTTTTGTCTTTTGCATACAAATAGACTAAAATCCGCGCGATATATAAAGATTTGTAAAATTTGCGCGTTTTAAATATTTTTTCGCCTATTATCTCATGTTAATTAATTAGTAATTACGGGTTAATTGTTAGCTTGAGTTGTTTAAATTATGAATGGAACTTTTACTGCAATTATAGCTGGCGGAATGGTTCTAGCATTCACGGGTTTAATGCAAATTGATACTTTACTAATAGTGTTTATAGTCGGCGGAGCTGCTAAAATAATTGGCAACATAGCTTGAGATGCTAGCTAAGCCATGCTTTTTTGATTTCGTTTATTCCACGTTTAACCGAGGTATTTGCATTGAATCGAAGTAACTGTTTTGCTTTTGACGTGTCGTAAACTCGGCTACGCGCTAATAAGTCGACGTATTCTGGAGGAAATGCTGGCGTTTTTCCAAAAAATTTGTACAAAAGCGAGATTATGCTTGCGGTGTTTCTTGCAAATCGTACGGAAACTTGACGCGTTGGCATCGGCACACTAAACACTTGTGACAATAAGTTAAACGCCTCGCGTTGAGTGGGATATTCACCAACAATATTAAATGCTTGGCGTAAAATTTTCTTATTTCCTTTTTTTAATTCTTCAACACATTTAACAAAAGCTTTTGCTACATCGACTTCGTACACTAGTGGAATTTTGTTATCTCCATTGCCAATAATTGCTGCTCGTCGTTTTTTCATTTGTCTAAGTAGTGGCCAAAATCCTTCTTTAAAATGCGGACCATAAATTATACCCGGGCGCAACGCGACCCACTTCAAGTTACTCTTTGAGATGCTTTGTTCGGCAGCTAATTTGCTTTCGCCATAAAGAGTTACTGGCTTTTTCTCGCTTTCTTCATTTATTGGCTTATTGGAGTCAGCGTATATTGAAATTGAAGAAGCATGGAGAAAAAAAGGAATTTTTTCAGCTTCGCAAGCAGCAAGGAGTTTTTTTGTGATTTCAAAATTAATAGCAAACAGTTTTTCACGACTAGCAAGAAGGTCAACTAATCCCGCTAAGTGAATAACAACAGTTGACCCGCGAACAGCGCGTCGCAGTTCAGCAATTGAAGCGGCGCTTAAGTCAAGCGCAACGGATTCGCTTCTTGGAAATTCACGTTGAGCTTTTGCTGCGTTTCGGACAATTAATCGAGTTTTGTACTTTTTACTAAGTAGGGGCGTAACAACTTGACCTAATCTGCCGGTTGAACCCGTAATTGTCACAAGAAAAACCATAACAGAGATTATAAAAAACCAGGGTGAATAAATACCAATTGCATGGAATTACAATTTCTAGGCGGAGCAGGCGAAGTTGGTAGAAGTTGCGTTTCGCTTACAAGCGGCGAAACAACAGCTTATCTTGACTGTGGATTAAAAATGGAAGTAAACAATCAATTTCCATTGCTTGAAAGAGCTAAGCGACCACAAGCAGTAATTTTATCACACTCACACCTAGACCATTGTGGCGCTATACCGGCATTGTTCAAACATTCAGCACCAACAGTTTACTGCACAACGCCCACTCTTTCGGTTAGCAACGTGTTGTATAATGACACCATAAAAATAGCTCAACAACAAAAACAGCCCGCGCCATTTTCAAAAGTTGATTTAAACAAATGTTTAGCACATTTTTCTACCCTCGGATATGGCAATGAGTTTAAACTATCAAATGATGTGCGTTTTTCGTTTCTCGATGCGGGCCACATAATTGGATCAGCACAAATTGAAATAAAAGCAGAAAAGAAAAAATTGGTTTACACTGGTGATTTGAAACTAAATGCTACTCGAATGCATAATGGCGCGCAAATTCCAGTTGAAGTAGATACTTTGATAATGGAATCCACCTATGGCGCAAGTGGCCAGATGGATAGGCAAAAAGCAGAAGCTGAGTTCACTGCATCAATTCAAGAAGTTATTGATGATGGCGGAACCGCACTTGTCCCGTGTTTTGCAGTTGGTAGAACCCAAGAAATACTTACACTGTTAAGCGAAAAGAATTTTCGCGGAAATATTTTCATAGACGGAATGGGCACGCAAATAAATGATATTTATTATCAGTATAGCGGTTATTTGAAAAACCCAAAGGGATTCAAAAACGCTTTGCAAAAAGCAACGGTTGTGTCAACAAATGAAGATAGAAAACAAGCCATTCAAGGCGGCAATGTCGTAATTACAACTGCAGGTATGCTTGAAGGTGGGCCAGTGTTAAGCTATTTGCAAAAATTGGAAAAAAGCAGCGGAATATCAAAAATTTTCTTGGTTGGCTATCAAGGAGAAAGAACAAATGGGCGGCGGTTATTGAAGGGCGAACCAATTATAATTTCAGATGGAAAAAAACGAAGTTATTTGCGCATCTCGTTGCCAGTAAAAAAATTTGAATTCTCAGCTCATGCTAGCCAAAGTGAGTTATTGCAATATGCCAAAAAAGTTAATCCAAATAAAATTTTTTGTGTTCACGGCGACGACACACAAGGCTTTGCAGAATTACTAAAGGTAGATGGCTTCGACGCAATTGCGCCAATGAATGGAGATAAAATAAAAATTTAAATTATTTTTTTAATAGGCGAATAACTGCTTTTTTTGCTGCGGCTTCAACTGCCCTTAGGTCTCTTCTAAACTTTTCTTCACCAGCAGGCGTTCGAGGATGAAAATACGGGTCTTTCAATGCTAGTCCACGCGCTAACCTCCATCTAAAAGGACGCGTCCATTCGGTTTTGTTTGCAAACCCTTTTAATGTCCAGGTTTTTTCCAAAATAGGTTCATGCGCATTTGGTGCCTCATCTGCAGAATATTCAGCAGCTAATGCGGCATGTGAAGGAGAAATAGCTAACAATAAATCTGCTCTTTGAATATCACGTTGTACGTCTTCGTCACTTAAATGTCTTCTTCTATGTCTGCCTAAATCATAGCCCATTTCTTTAGCGTGAGAAGTTGTACGATCAGAAGCTGGCCCATGATGCTTAGCTGGTGATACACTTGTTCCAAAAGAAAAGATTCTAACGTTGGTAAAACCTGCCCGCTCAAAAGTTTTTTGCAAAACTGCGTGGGCTAATGGACTCCTATCCCCATTACCAGAACAGAAAACACCAATTAAAACTGGCTTTTTAGCAGCGATTTTTCTCTGCACTTCACCTATATATCCAAGTCTTGTCCGAGCCATTTACTTCACCTAGAAATTATAAACAACAAATACATCCCCGTCTGCGTTTATTATATTGTTGGTTTTAATTACTTTTGTGACTACAGAGGCCAAAAAGCTCACAAGCTAGTTTTTTATTCGAGAATTTGCTTTCATATTGCTAGTTACGTTATATCGGTGTTTAAAGTTGAAGGTTTGTTTTGTTAATGCATTGTTTTACCCGTTTCGCGGTGGTACTGAAAATCACATGCTGGAACTTGGCGAAGCATTAGTAAAACAAGGCGTTGAAGTGCACGTAATTACTGGCCAACTTAAAGGGGCTCACAAAACCGAAACAGTGCGCGGAATAAAGGTTCATCGCATACCAGCTCAAGTTGTAAAAATAGCCAGATTATATCCTCCACCGTTAGTTGTTTGCCCAGATTTTTTGAAATACTTACGAGCCATTGATGAAAAAGAAAAATTTGACTTATTCCACTTGCATGGCAGATGGTTCCCCGACTTCACTTTAGTGAGAAAACACTGTGAAGAAACAAACAAACCACTCGTGTTAACCGTGCATAATGCGCGGCCGAATGGGATAAGCCCAGCGTATACGTTATTCGGGTCGGCGTATGAATTAGCAATTGGCAAGGCAGTTTTGAAAAGCGCAGATGAATTAATTGCGGTGAGCAAATGGACTCGAGACGACGTAGCCAAGTATAAGATTCCGAAGAAACGTTTTACAGTTATTTACAATGCAATTAATGCAAATGAATTTTCAACAAAACATGACTTGAACGTAAAGAAAAAATTTGGAATGAAACCAAGTGACCCATTACTTGTTTGGGTTGGAAGAGTAATTGAACAAAAAGGCTTGAAATATTTATTGCAGTCATTGCCGGCAGTTTTGAAAACATTTCCAACTGCAAAATTATTATTAATAGGCACAGGCACCTCGGTCAAAAAATTGCAAAAACAAGCTAAAAAACTAGGCATAAGCAATGCAATTGTATTTTACGGTGCTGAAAATAATCGTAAAAAACTAAACAAATTACTAAATGGCTGTGACTTGTTTGTGTTTCCTTCAGTTTGGGAACCATTTGGGCTGGTTATAATAGAAGCAATGGCTTCAGGCTTGCCAGTAGTGGCAGCACGTACCGGCGGTATACCTGAAATAGTAAACAGCAAAAACGGTTGGCTGATACCTCCACGTAATTCAAAAGCACTTGCTGTAGCAATTGCCGCTGCTTTGAAGAGAAAAGATTTACTACACAAAATTGGGTTAAATGGAAGAAAGATTGTTGAAAAGAAATTTAACTGGAGAAAAGCAGCGCAAGAAACAATAGGAGTTTATCAAAAAGCACTGGCTAAGGGACATAAAAAGAAATCTACTTTAAAAGAATTATTGAAAATCGGTAGAGAATTAAAAACTCCACGCGATGCGATTACAGCAATTAAACGCTTGAAAAAAATGTGGCAAATTAAATAGCGCAGCAAATCACACTACGAGCTAAAATCCATTATCTGGTTATGCGGTATTTTTTACGCT
>JAHFHN010000063.1 GCA_023246885.1 Microcaldota archaeon | reverse complement strand
GTAATTGTGTAGAACATTATTGGTATGCCGATTAGCATGTAGAATATCATGAATAGCCTGGAAATTGGATGGGTTGGGTGTAGGTCTCCGAATCCAACTGTTGTAAGGGTTGAAACTGCAAAGTAAATTGAGTCAACCCAATTCCACCCTTCTTGGAAGTTGTAAAACAACGCGCCTATAATTATCATTACGACTGCTAAGCTAACTGAATAAATTATTTTTTCCCTTACTGAATCCATTAGAGGGTTACGTTTAGCGCATATTTATTTGCGCTGTTGATGTTGCTATTTGCCCCACATTATTGGTTTACCGCGAGTTTGACTACCGGTGGTGAACATATAGACAACCAATAGCAATAGGCCAACTAGTATAGCTGAGTCAATTATGCCACGGGATACGTTTAGAATTGTGAATATTGCAACTATCACAACGCCTATCCAAATGAATACTGGGAGCGTTATCATCTTTGTTAAGTTTTTAAGTACGCGCACTACTTCTAGAAATCTAGGCAATTCGTTTTTCTCAGTGTTAAGCTTAACAATTAAATTAGCTAGAGCAAGAAATGCACCTATTACAGCAATAGCTAATCCTATTAGTGCGTAAGTGAAAGTCATTCCAGATACTGTGATTGCTTCTGTGCTTTTTACTGTGAATAGATATGCGCCTGCACCAATTGCAATTAATAGTATATTTTCGTGCAATAAGGAAAATACTTTAGTTAATAGCCGGTTAGCAGTGTGGTTGAATTCAAGAAAATCAAAAAATTGGCGGTTTTGATTTGAAATCCCCCTTCCAGTATTAACGAATTTTTGAGGCATAAATTGCTGAGTCAGTCGCCACAGGGACTCATAACGGTCAATTAGTAATGTTGTTGCAATTGAAGTGCAGAGCACTAAAACCGCAGTTAAGCTTACTAAATTAATTTCTGTTACGACGTGTTTTGAAAGTTCAGCTAAGAGAAGGGAAAATTCTCCTATTGACAGCATTGCAACAGCTGAAAAGGCGGCTGATTTTGAATTTCCTTCAACAAAATAATATGCTGTTCCCATTGCGATAAATTTAGCCACGAGGGCTACTATGATTATTGCAATTACTAGCGCCCAATTTGAAAGTATGCTGCTAAGGTCAACAGTCATTCCAATTGAAAGAAAGAATAATGCGGAGAAAATGAAAATTAAGGGATAAATTGCTTGTTTAAAATCTTCACCTTGTTTAAGAGATGCGATTAAGTTACCTGCAAGAAAAGCTCCAATTGATGCCGGTACTCCTGCTACTTGCGCGAGAAAGCTTAATCCAACGCCTATGGTTAAAGAAGTGAATGCAAGAGTTTCACTTACTTGATCTCGGGCAAGCCAGTCTAAGAAGACTTTCAATACTTTTGAAATTACCAAATAGAACAAGCCAAATAAAAGCAGTGCCTTGGCAATTGAGAGAATAAAACTAACTGAAAGTTCTCCATTATTTGTAATGCCCGTTAAAATAGCGAGCATAAAAACTGCGATTATATCTTCAATAATAAGTGAAGCAACTAGAAGTGGAATTTCTTTTCTATTAACATAGTTCTTTTCAGATACTATTTTGATGACAATGGCTGTGCTGGTGATTGAGAGAATTGCAGCTAGAAACATTGAAGTAATTGGACTGAGTCCAAAGAGGTTACCTGCTAGGTAGCCGACTAGTATGATGAAGCCCATTTTTGTAGCTGCAAGTGCAACTGCTTTTGGGGCAAGTCCTTTGAGTGAATTTACGCTGAATTCCAACCCAATTGCAAAAAGAAGTAGAATTGCGCCAACTTCAGCGAATACTTTGATCAATTCTGTTTCAGCGAGTAAACCTAGTTGATGCGGCCCAACAATCATTCCTGCAAGCAGTAGTCCAATTACGTAGGGTTGACGCAGCTTTAATGCAACTACTCCTGCTATGGTTGAAACTGCAACTATTATTCCAAAATCAGCTATTGCTACCATGATTAGTGTCTCTTACTTTGTGGGTCTAAAGTCTACGCTACTCGGAAATAAATGCTTTCTCTTTATATTTTCCAAAACTTTCGATTTTTAATGAAGCTTTTTTGGCTTTCAAGCAAATCCGAGTAAAATTCACTGTCAGTTTTATGCAACCGAGATAGCACCCGCCCTGCAGTTTGTGGACCAACCCCATAAGTTTCCAATGCATATAGCGCCTTTGCGCCGTAAGCAGATATCAATGCAGTTGCCTTTGCTGCTTCTAACTTATGTTCTTTATCGTTGTATTGAGCTAATGTTAATTGGCTTGAAGCACAATGTGGGCACTTGAGCGCGTCAGTTAGTTTTAATTCGCTTAACAATATTGTTGAATTATTCTTACAAAAAGTACAATACATTGCAACTGTTTTTTCTTTTAACGTGTTTGCAAATGACTCTAGAACTGCTTCAGTTGGTTCGCTTGGAATCATCAACTCGCTCATTCCGCCAAGGTCAACTGCGTTTTTACCAAGTGGACTCCATTGTTTTGAAAAAATGTGCTTTATTGGAATAGTTTTATTTGCAATTCCATTTGCAACTACGCCAGCTTCTTCAATTGAAAGACGCGAGTGAAATAGTTCTGAAAACGTTTCTTTCATCATTGGATTCGAAAGTGGAATCGCCCCGATGATGCGGCCTATGCTTGCTGTGCTTGCCTCCCATTTTTTTGAAATGAACCCAAAACGTTTGCCAACGTGAATAAATTTGTGTCGAAAGAGCCGCGTTGCTGGTAATGTAGTTTTCAACACGTGTTCAACTGTGTTTTCATTTAATTTCTTTAGCACATTTAACACTTCTTCTCCGCCAACTGGCCTAGAGAATTGTAATACTATGCTGTAAGGTGATGAGCGTGTGCGTAAACTCTTGTCTCGTTGACTTAGCAAAACTGCAAGTACTCGCCCAATTGTTTCATTTGCACGCAGACCATAAAATGAGTGGATTACGATGGAATTATCTTCAACGTTTTCTTCAATTACAATTTGTTTTCCAGGCAAGAAACTAGTTGATTGTTTTTTGCGAAATGTTTCTAATGTGTTTTGCTCTTCTTTTCCAAGTTTCGCGTAATAATTTGAAGTATTATTTGAAATATTTGCTTTATCCATCTCGCCGGAAATTATCTGCGCTACACTTTGTGCGGTTTCCATTGTAACTGGAATCTCTTCTCCAACCCAATCTGGAATAGCAGCGGTTACAAGTCCAGCTGCTTCTACCACAACTTCGCGTTCGTCTATGCTAAGCACTTTCCAGGCTTTACCTTGTGCAATGAATGTTCCGCCTGTTTCAATGAATTCAGATACAAATGCTTCGTCGAGTACAGCGACATTTTTGCGTGTTGCAGCATCGCGGATAAAAAACTTCTTGTCATCTGGAATCGTGCTTACGTTTTCATAATAGTAAAGTTTAGTTCGCGTTCCTTTTGTTTGTAGAAAAGTCTCGCCATTTGGCTCTTCAAGAATTGTAATCAACCCAATGTTGCGTAACTGTATGCACGTTGATTTGAAATCTTCAAGCGTCAGCGTGTTATAGGAATAAGTGCGTTTAGCTATTTCGTAAACGCGTTCCAATTGTATTTTGTTATACTCAACTAGCATACCTGTAATGAAATGCGCGAGTACATCCAGTGCGTTGAAAAAATGTTCTGGTTTTTCAAGTTCGCCTTTTTCAGCAGCTTGGCAAATTGCAACGCTTTCAGCTAAGTCAACTTCATCAGTTGGGAGAATAATTCCTTTTGACTCCAAATAATGTTTGTGTCCGCTTCTTCCTACTCGTTGCAATAAGCGGGTAACTTGCCGCGGGGACGAGTATTGTACAACTGCTTCAATTGTACCGATGTCAATACCTAGTTCTAAACTACTTGTGCATACAATCGCCTTAACGGCTTGTTCTTTAAACCGTTTTTCTGTTTCTATTCGAATTTCTTTTGAAAGTGAAGAATGGTGAACTGAAACGTGGTGTTTCAATGATTCAATTGCGTATAATCCGTTTGCAATTGACTCGGCAGCATAACGTGTGTTAACAAAAATTAATGCGCTTTTATGATCGTGTATTAACTCTTCAATTCTCTGCATGCGTGCAATTGTTGAACTTGGTAAATGAAGCTGGCTGCGCAACTTAGCCGCTTCTGATCCCTTGGGTCTATTGAGGTATTCTACCGTTAAGCCAATTTTTCTTATTTGCTTTGTTTGACAAATTATAGTATCTTTTCCTAGGAATTTGGCCACTTCTTCTGGCTGTCCAATAGTTGCGCTTAAGCCAATGCGTTGAAAACCCGGGCTTTTTCCATTTAGTCGTTCCATTCCTAAAGCAAGTTGTACTCCTCGCTTGCTTTCGTATAATTCATGTACTTCATCTATAATCACGTGGCGTACATGCACCAAAGCGTCGCTTAGCGTTGGCGCAATTAAAAGGCTCTGAAGTGTTTCTGGTGTTGTAATGAGCAATACGGGTGGGTCATCACGTTGTTTTTGTCGTTCACTTGCAGTTGTGTCTCCATGCCGAACGCCTACAGTTATCCCAAGTTCTTTGCATAGTTTTTCAATTCGATTCATGATATCTCGATTCAATGCCCGTAATGGCGTAATGTAAATCGCACGTATCCCGGTTAGCTTCTCGCCTTTTTTCTTTGCTTCATCTTTTTTTTTCAAAATAGCTGAGAAAACCGGCAATAATGCTGTTTCAGTTTTGCCAGACCCAGTTGGCGCAATGACGAGGGTATTTTCTCCTTTTGTAATTACAGGAATAGCGAGTTTTTGAATTTCAGTAAACTCAGTATAATCTCTGTCAACAACGTGCCTTACGTCTGGATGTAATAAACTTCGAACCATAAATTTGATTAGATTAATTTGGATTAATTAAAGGCTTTGAGACGTAACTTTTAAATTTTTATCACAATTACGAAAAGATATTATGGCCTGCTTGTTTACTTATTTCGATGAAACTAGCTTATTCGACCATTATTCACGGGGACTTATTTGCATATTCGGGCAGAATATCAACAGTTATACGCGTAACTGGCGGGCCCTTTAAAGTTCCTTACTTATCTGCTGTTGATAGCCGTGACCCTGGTTTTGCAGAAGAAACTGAATTTTTCCTTGATTTAGCGCTAGAGCAATCTAAAGAAGATGGAGAAACAAGTGCAGTTGTGTTAACTGGAATTGAACCATTGTGGCAAGGCAATGCGATTTTTGAATTGACTAAAAAATTGCGTGAAGTCGGTTTTTTTGTTAAAGTTGAAACAAGTGGATTCTACCCGACTGACTTACGTAGCGTAGCAGATATTGCTAATTTTATTTCTCTTGATTACAAACACATTTTAGCAAGCAATAACTACTTGCAGTTAATTGGCGAGAAAACCAACTTTGACGTATTCCAAAGCAACTTGTTAAAATCACTTGTTTTCATGGAGCACGGTAAAGCATTCAAAGAAGTAAAAACCGTGATTATTCCCGGAATAAACGATTCAGTTGAAGTAGTTGAAAACATCGCCAAAACGGTTCACAATTCATGCGACCAATACAC
>JAHFHN010000062.1 GCA_023246885.1 Microcaldota archaeon | reverse complement strand
ATTGTCTGTATTTGGGTTAACGCGAAAAGTTGGGTTACGATCAAGTAGTTTCATGTGAATGCGCAATTGTGCGTCTGGCCCAAAGTAAGGATAAAATTCAGGGGTTGCGAGGAAAATATTTGCAGATTGGCTGACAGCATTTTCAATTTCGGTTCTTGCAGCTGGTTCGCAGGTTAATGAACCGCCGCTTTTTGAACAAATTCCAACTGGTTGCAACACTGAATTTAGCACTTGTACATCGATGTCATTTGGAAGTGCTTTTTGAAATGCATTTAGAAAAACATGTTGGTAAAACAATTCGCCAAGTCTTGGTTTTGTATCTGGCGAATCCTCACGCGTTATTCCACTTGAGCCTCTGAATGCGAAACTTTCGCGTAACCTGGGCGCGTCAGTACAAATAGCTTCAGGAGCGCGGCATATTCCATCTAATACCCCCTCTTTATCTTGGTCAGGAATTCCCACTTGATCCCCATATGCAAGGAACCTATATGCATTGAATGACGTATCCAGATATCTGAACAACGGGAAGTTGATTGGAATTAGCAACTCGTTTGCATCCCCAAGCGCACCTGCGCGCAGGTAATTACCGTCATCATCTTTAACTTGTATGCGAGGTAAACTTTCGAAAACTTGTGGGTTTCCTGGAGCTAAGTCTACATAGAATATTCCAGTTTCGCAGCCAGGAATAATTTTTTCTCTGGGGCAAGTTGAGCCAAGCGCTACATCATCTTTGCAACACTGTAAGTTTCCTTCGGCAAAAGCAGAGCAATCAATTGTAACGCTTTTTAACAAATTGCGGCAATTAGAAATATAGCGCGTTATGTCAGCGTGGCCATCTGCTTGTCGCGGTGAAAAGAACTCTTGAAATTTTTCAGCGTTACTTGGCGATAGCGTCATCCCTTCAAAGTTAAACTCTTGATTTATATTAGCAAGAAAGTTTTGTAAACCATATTGGCGTGTGCCGCCACCGCATGTACGCAAACAATTTGTATCTAGGCCAGCGGGCGTATTGCATGAGTTGATGCACGCGGAATCAGCTGCTTCTCCTGTGTTTGAGCAGATAATTGTATAAACGGTTTGCTTAATGTTTTGGCATCGGTCAAAGCGAGCTTGCTTGTAATTCAATTGTTTTTGTTCAGGCGAATCAGTTGGAGCGTTGTTTACTTGTATGTCGAATAAGTTCCAGCATTCGCTTGTAAGTGCTTGTTCAATTACTGCTTTGACATCTTCTTTAAAAAGCGAACCAGCATCTAGACGATATAGCTCTACAATCGCAGTGATTCGATTGTGGTATGCCTCTTGTGAAACCTGCGTAATCGCGTTACTCTCGCTCTTATCTACATTAACAACAAACACAAGCGCAGTGATGAAAATAATCGTACCAATTAACGGCGCTGCAATAAACGCTCTTTTGCTTTTGCACAAAAATGTATTTTTTAGTTCTGAAAAGAGGCGGCGAAATAACATAAATGTAAAAAGCAACTCGAATATAAAGTGGTTTGGAATTTCATTCAAAATAGTACCAAATTGTATAGTAGGTAACTAGCCCGATTATCAGCACCACGCGGAAAAGCGCTTCGTGTAATGGCTCAAACCACGGCGTGCCAAAACTGTTCATTGTAAAAGCAATTCGACTTGCATTGAACAATATAAAAAACAATAAACCCGCAACGATTCCTTTTATTCGTTGTTTAACTGTTTTGTCTCGACTAGCGGCAATAAACCCGATTAACAATGCTAGTTCAAGACCACCTGAGCATAAGTTGTTTATTTCTGCGTCAAGGTTGTACATAATTAAATGTGGCACGCCATTTTGGCTGGTAATTATAGCCGCTTTACCGAGCAAAGATAGCAAGAATTGCGATAGCTGCGCTGCGATTTGGTGGAGAATAGTTGTGGCTGAAAACAGCAAGTAAAGCGGAACCGCTATTATTGCAGTATCAAGAATAAATTGACCAACTTGCTTCGCTGCTTCTCTAACTTGTCTTCGATGCGTGGTTTTTTTAACCATGTTTATCCTGATGGTTATACTCGTAGTTTTCGTTTATTAACTTAGAGTGTGGTTTATCAGACAATGGTTGATTTCAAACAAATTGAAAATAAATGGCAAGAGAAATGGTACAGCGAAAAGGTTTTCGAGCCAAAAGCTGAAAAAGGGAAAAAGAAATTTTTCTTCACTGTGCCGTATCCGTATGTTTCAGGTCCCTTACATGCCGGACACGGCCGCACATACGTAAATGGAGATATAATTGCTCGATTCAAACGAATGAATGGCTTTAATGTCTTGTGGCCAATTGCATTTCACATAACCGGCACGCCCGTACTTGCAGTTAGTGGAAAAATCGCAGCTGGAGATGAAGCAACGATTAAACTTTTCGAAAGCTACGTGTCAATTTACGAAGACGACAAGACAAAGGTTCCCGAAATTGTACAGAGTTTTAAGGAGTCGTGGAACCTCGTTAACTATTTTTCCAGCAAGATGGTTTTTGACTTTAAGTCAATGGGGTTTTCTCTTGATTTATCCCGACAATTTACAACAGGCGATAAAGAATATAACGCATTTGTAACTTGGCAATTTCACAAGTACAAAGAAAAAGGATACTTAACACAAGCAGGTTACCCAATACTCTATTGTATAAATGATAAGAACGCAGTTGGCGAAGACGATATTCAAGACGCTGACACTGAACCAGTTGAAGTGCAGAAATTTACCGCAGTTAAATTTCAATTGCCAGACAAGAGATTTCTAGTGAGTGCAACTCTTCGTCCAGATACCGCTTATGGAATTACAAACGTATTTGTAAAACCCGAGGCGCTTTACGTTGAAATTGAATTGACATTAAATGGAAAAAAAGAAACTTGGATTATTGCAAAGCAAGCAGTTGAAAAATTAAAACTACAAAATGTAGAGCTGACAATCAAAAAAGAAATTTATGGAAAAGAATTTGTTGCAAAAAGCGTAACAACACCAACGGGATTGGTTGTGCCAGTTCTTCCAGCTGAATTTGTTTCAGAAGATAATGGCACGGGCGTAGTGCATTCTGTTCCAGCGCATGCGCCGTTTGATTTAGTTGCAATTGAAGAGTTAAAACGTGATGAAAAAACACTAGCAAAGTATCCTGGCTTAAAGGAAAAAGCGAATGCAATTAAGTTGATTTCTGTTTTGCGCACTGAAGGTTATTCTGAATTTCCGGCACTTGACCTCGTAACTAAGTATAATGTAAAAACCACAAAGCAAGCAGATGTGTTGAACAAAATTACAAAGCAACTTTACAAAGATGAATTTTACGGCGGAAAAGTTGTAAACAGCGGCGAATTCAATGGGTTAAGTGACGAAGACGCTAAAGAAAAAATGGGCGAGTGGCTAGAAAAAATCGGTAAAGGATATCATATTTACGAAACATCTCGTTCAGCTAAATGCAGGTGTAATGGTAAAGTTGTTGCAGCTGTGATGAAGGATCAATGGTTTTTGGATTTCAACGCAAAAGGATGGAAAGAAAAATCACGAAATGCATTGAAAAAAATGAGCGTTTATCCTCCGAATTTCAGAAAACAATTTGAAGATACTTTTGCTTGGCTTGACAAGCGACCATGCGCTCGCCGTCGGGGTTTAGGCACTCAATTACCATTTGCAAACGAATGGATAATTGAGTCACTTTCTGATTCAACGATCTATCCTGCGTTTTATACTATAATAAAGGAAATACGCCACCTCAAGTTGAAACCATCGCAACTTATTCCTGAATTTTTTGACTACGTTTTTCTTGCTAAAGGTAATGCCGACGAAATAGCAAAGAAAATCAAATGTAAGCCCACTGACCTTGATGCAATCAAAAAACAGTTTGAGTACTGGTACCCTTGTGACCAACGGCACACTGCAATCGCACACATTACTAATCACTTGTCGTTTTACATTTTTGCCCACACTGCTATTTTTGAAGAAAAATACTGGCCAAAAGCAATCACCGTAAATGAATTACTCATTAGTGAAGGGACAAAGATGAGCAAAAGCAAAGGAAATGTTGTTACACTTGACGATATTCGTAGGAATTACTTTGCAGACCTCTATCGCATGTATTCGGTTGCAACAGCTGATTTTGCAAGCGTGCTTGACTTTCGTAAAAAGGATGTTGAGAACTCACGCAAAAGCGTTACTCGGCTATATAACACAATTGAGCAAATGATTGAGCTTAGCAGTAGAAAAACCAAAAAAGAAACTGGGCTAACCGCGTGGATAATTAGTAAATTTGAAAATAGTTTAAAGAATAGCACGGCAAGTATTGAAAGTTTTGAAGTGCGTCAATATGCACAAAGTGTTGTTTATGGGATTTCAAATGATTGGGATTATTTTGCACGCAGGGCAAGCGATGAAGAAAAGGCAACTGCAGCCAAGCACATTTGCAACAAATGGATCTTAATGCTAAATCCAGTTATGCCACATTTGAGTGAAGAGTTGTGGGAGAAAACCGGTGAAAAAGAATTTGCAAGCTCCTCGCACTGGCCAGCTGTTGAAGAGAAATTAATCAATTCCAGTATTGAACAGCGCGAAGAGTTTGTGAAAAACGTTTTCGACGACGTAAAAAATATTAAGGAATTAATTACACGAAAAGGCAGAAAGGTAGCCAAGTGCACGCTCATCGTAGCAAGTGAAATTAAATGGAAGGAAGTTTTAGCTGCATTGAAGCATGATAAGTTGGAAGATGCAAAAGTTTCTGGGGATTTACAAAAG
The DNA here is from genome assembly GCA_023246885.1 of Microcaldota archaeon. Taxonomy (GTDB): domain Archaea; phylum Micrarchaeota; class Micrarchaeia; order Norongarragalinales; family UBA8480; genus JAHFHC01. The sequence goes on along the minus strand of JAHFHN010000062.1, from coordinate 809 downwards.
TATTTGGAGAAGAATTTTTACGCATTGAAAGAAAGGCATGTGGAAAAAATTGACGAAAATCTTGCATTGACAGAAGCAAAAGAATTCCTCAAAAGAGAACTTTCGCTGGATATAACAATAGAAAAAGAAGAGGACAGCAAAAACGAGAAAAAAGAAAGAGCAGCACCATTAAAGCCAAGTATTTTGTTGGAATAATCTATGACTTCGCTTTATCATATTATTAAGAACAGCGCTTTGGTCGTCCACAGTAAACGGTTTGCTTATTTGAAAGTTAGAAAAGTTCCAGCAATGAAAGGACATTTTTTGATAAGCCAAGACAAAGACGAAATAACAATTATAACCGAAGAAGCCAATGTAAAGCGAACTAAATTTCTAAAGTCAGTTAAGTGGTTCAAGTTGCTTGAAGTGCAGACGATCGCACCGTTTGCATCTAAAGGATTAAACGCAAAAGTGACAAGCACAATCGCGGCTGCTGGATCAATCGTATTATGCATTTCAACTTTTTCAAAAGACTACTTTTTAGTGCCAGAGGAAAACTTAACTCATGCAGTAAACGCATTGAAGAAAGTTGGATTCAAAACGAAGCACAAATAAAAGCGATTAAATACTTCTGACACGTTCTTTTTTTGATATTTAAATGGTTGGCGAATTTGTTGTAAAGCAAGAAGGAAACAAGCGATTGCTTATAATTGACTATAAAGGCGCTAGTGTTTCGCCTGACTTAGCTGCTTATCCGCAAGTGATGCGCGACGTTATACAAAAATTACAAACTAATGAAGCTGATGAAGTTGTTTTATCTGAATATTATG
>JAHFHN010000061.1 GCA_023246885.1 Microcaldota archaeon | reverse complement strand
CGAGTTCAGCTATTAGTTTCAATATTTTTGTACCTTCAACGCCTTCGTTAACTTTTTCGTGGAAGGTATTTATGGTAAACGTGTTTCCATCGCAAAGCATTCCGGTGTCGCCTTCTGTTAAGCCATAGTAGGTTCCGTCACCGCAAGTAGCAAGACAAGATTGGCGCCAGGTTAATGCATTGCCTTGCAATGGTTGTTCAGGTGCAGCGCATTGTTCGTCGTAATAATCAATTGGACTTATTGACAATGGCGTTGCTTTTGATTTCCATTGATAGCCTTGAGGAGTTTTTTCATAATTTACTGAAATTGAATATATGCCTTGCTGGCTTTTGCCATTTGAGTCTTTAGTAGCGAATTCAACTGACTCTAAATTGGCTTTGTGTTCTTGGTTTAACCCTAGATACGCTGCGCCTAGTTGGTAGGAAAAGTCTTTATTTGGTTGAAAAGCTGAAAATGGAAATGTTTTGAACTTACAATTTGGATCTAAATCGCAACCAAGCGGTGCACGTCGAAAAACAGTATTTGCGGCAATTATGCGCACCTGGCTTTGGGCGTTGGTTATTTCAGGTTTAATTTGTTTATCGAATAATTCTTCAGTGAACAAGTCGCGGGCATATGGCGGTGAAGGTGAATTTAGTTCCTCGCCGAAGTCTTTACCGTTTAAGAGAGTGCTTTTGGCGCTTGTTGAACGTGGTTGTTGTAAAACTATGCTTGCGCCTGAATTGTCATTCAAGTAACCCATGTTTCCACCAATGAAAACAGATGAATCACGCGTATGTTGTCGATTTACAAGCATTGCCCATAACGAATGAAGGGTTTCAGACAATGGATTTTCGCCGCTTAAGTCATCGTCGGGTTCGCTGAAGATGCGTTGTGTTTGTAAACCCCTATAAACGTCTGTTTCCATTTGGCTGGCGACATCGGGATGTAGCGAAACATGAATGGGAAACTCGTTTATTGATGTGCCACAAGTGAGTTTGACATTGAGCTTGGCATTTGCTTCATTCACTGTGTTTAAGTCAACGCTGTATGCTGAACAGCCGCTTCCAGATGCATCGTATTTTAGTAACTTTAAGCCACGTTTCGAATCACCAGTTGCAAAGTCGTCAGGTGCATCCGTGATTTCAAAACAAGTTGAGTCTTGGATTAATTGTAAGAGGAAATCATTTTCTCCGCCCCCGCATTGTGAAGAAGAATAATTAAGGCGTAAAAGGACCGCGTCTGCTGGAAAGATTGGGTCAGTGTACATTTCAATTGAATTTCTATTTTGTTGGCTATTTGATGTGCTTTGTTCTTTTAGTGAAAATGAATTTGTATTTGTTTCAAAACTAATTGTATAGAAATTTGGTAAGCCGGCGAGTTGTACAAGTGCTTCTGGAGGAGCAGTTACTTCAATTGGTAACTCTAGGCTTATTTTATTTCCGTAAACGAGTTTAAGTTTTTCAGATGCTTTTTTGTTTTGTACAGCCGATGAAATTGTTCCGCCGAGTTTAAATTTATCTGAAGTGGTTTCAAATTTGTTTTCTCCTGTGTTTACCGCACCAATTTCAGTTGTGTGACCTGGGTCAAGTTGAAGCACATCTGCAGGCGGGTTAAACGACAACACTGAAGGGGTTTGTTGGAAGTTTAGCACGTTATAATTTATTTCTAGATTTGTGCCGGTTTCTTGAGTTGGCCTTGCCGCTAGTGAAGAAAATGAAATTATTTCTCCTTGCTGGAGTGATGCTTTGATGCACGCATATGCATTGCACTTTACTTGTTCTTTTTGTTCTACTTTTAATGGAATTGATTCGGTTCTGCCATCGCACCATTTTTTGTCACTTGAAGAAAAGCTTTCTTTGAGAGTTAAATCATAAGGAAAACGAATTGTTTTTGCGTTGTCGGCACTATTACTGTTATCCGCTGGAAAACTGGTTAGCGAGAAATACTGGAGGCTAGTTGCGCCTGGAGAAAGCGCGATTATTGGGATTGTTGTTTCGACAAAGTCGCTTTGAGTAGAGGCAATTGACCCGCCGCCGTAAATCCATTTGTATATGCCAAAACCATTTTGTTCGATGTTTGAACCACATTGGCCAGTTGAAGCGGATTGTGAAGCGTTGACAATAGGCGAGTAGAAAATTGAGCCAGGTAATGCGTTGTCCGGAGATGAGAAAAGGAGTCCGGCTGGTGCATTGTCAGAAGTGATTGATTCACCTACATTGCCAATCCTCGCGTATAGCCCATATTGGTTTGCAGTTGTCCCTTTATTCGTACGGAGCATAAACTTAGCAGCGTATTGTTTTCCAATAGCTAGTGACTCACTGGTTTCAAGTTTCCTTCCAGTATCTGGTTCATAGATTCCACTAAATGAAAGTTGCTCTTGGAATGAAGTGGGAAATAATTTAAGTTGAACTGAAGCGTGTTGCAGTGGCTCTGCTTGGAATTCAGTGCTTGTAGAATAATAATTGTCAAGAGATGCGCGAGCAACATAATTAATTCCAGATACAAGAGACAAAGTGCACGTTGGTGAACTTACTGTAAACGTGCAATCTGTTGAAGGCAATTCGACTAATTCAGTTGGGCTTGCTTTGTAAAACAATTGTAGTTTAGCAGAAGCTAATGGATTGTTAGTAGCGTAATGAACGACACTAAAAGCAACTGTTCCACTTGGCGGCTTGAGTATAATTTTGTTTGTTGAACTATTGTAAGGCGTAAAAGCTAATTGGCCAAGAAACGTGTTTTTCTCTGATCGAATCGAAACCGGTGTTCCAATTGGAACATTGCTGAAAGATGCATTGCCGTTATAATCACTTGTAATTGAAACAGGTGAAAAAACGTTTGCTAAAAATAGTGAAAGCGAAGCATATGGAACGGGTTTATCTTGAAAATCAACGGTCGATAATCCAATTGTTGCAGAATTATTTGCTAAAGCGGTTTTGAGGTTTAGGGTAAAGTTAGAAGTATTTGAAGGAAGCAGCGAGCTAACAAATCGCAAGTGTTTATTGTCAGTTGCTGCTATATAGAAGCTACCGACTGGCAAATTACTGAAGTTCCCTTGGTTATTAATTGTTTTTTTAGTGATTATCGCATTTTGACTTGACAATATGTAAACATCGCTGTTAACTTGTGCGCTGCCTGAATCGTCAAGTAGTTTCACAAAAAAATCAAAAGAATTTTCGCTTGTTGGAACTTGTAAGGTTACATTAAATTCAAGTGAATCGTTAAGCGCGTATTCTGGCGTAATGGTCGTAACAAAGCCCTCGGCTTCTACTGCAGCGTATAGTTTAACAGGATTAAACGATGGAGTGGAAAGCACAGCTGCGCCTGCAGGATTGGTTTTAAGTTGGCCTAAAGTTGTTTTTGAAAAAGAATTGTAGATTACGACTAGCGCGTTTGGAACTGGCACAAGCCCGCGTTCAGTTAACGTATTTACGTTTATACGAATTGAAGAATTTTTACTATTAACTACTTCTGGGTCAGTTGGCGAAAAAATGTGTTGGCGTTGTTGTGCAAGCGCATTAAGATTAGCTGGTTTGCCTTTGATTATCTCTAGCAATGTGATAGTTTTGACGCGGTTAGCAACTGGTAAAAAGGAAATGCTCGCACTCCCATATTTTGCAGCTGAAACATTTACGCTTATAGAAACATTTGGCTTAACAATAAGTGCGGCGTAGCCGCTTGAATTTACGCGCGTTGTTTTCAATGCTTCGCCATCACTATATTCAACTTGGCTTGTTGTAACCGGCGCGCCAACTGAATTTTGTACAAAAACGAAAGCGACGCTAATCGGACGCTTTGCGCTTAGCATCTTAACAGTTTGTTGCCGGCCGTTTTGTAAAAATACAAAAGCGACTGATGGCTCAAAATCAGTTGATGAATCTACACGTAAACTGTACTTTTTGTCAGCTGGCAAATTGAACTCAGCGATTCCGTTTACAGTTATTGAAGTCTGTGAAAGCGCAGCGTCAACAGCATCTATAGCAGTTAATGTAACGCTTATTCCATTAAGCGGTTGGCCTTCTTCGTTTACAAGTTTAATTGAAAAAACGCTTGTGCTCGAGTTTAAAGATATTGTAGAAGTTGAAGCAAGTAAACCAATTCCAATTAATGCCATGCCGAAAATTGCAAATAGCACTAATATGCTCGGTACCCCTTTTAGTTCAATTGGAGTTACAAACTTAGAAAAAATAGGTATGCTAGTTGTTTTTTCTATTTTTTCGCATAGGTCCCAGTAACCGTGGTTCAAATTTTGCCAAAGTTCACCAAGCATTTTCATTTTCTACTTCACATTTTTTACTATTTTACTATTTTCGTATTTGCTTTGAAATTCGGGTCAAAAATACTCTTGCCAATTATTGGCACTGCTTTTGTCACAAAACCTTCAAGCGTTTGATTATTACGCGCAAATGGAACACTATAGCCTTTTATTGCAAGGATGTAACCCCGCTTGTAAGTTGCGCCACTGTCGCCAATTTTTTCGCGTGCATCTTCGAATTCCATTTCAACGTGGTCACCTTTGTACTGTTCATAACGTAATCCATCATCGCGGGTAATTTGTTTAGCAACATTTAAACCATTTCCGTCAATTGCAGTTTGTAAATCTAATTGGGTTACTTGCATTTCTTCGTCTGGCGAAAAGTCCGCATAAACTTCGTCAACTTCATATGCACCGCCAGCGGTTTCTAGACGCACAACTAAGCTACCTGACTCCGGAACAGTGAAGTACACTAGCCTGCTCGTATCTTCAGCTACTCGAATTATTCCCACATCACGCCATTCGTTTCCTTCTTTTACTTTTGCAGTAAGTGTCATTTTACGTTTTACCCAATTGTCATAAACAAATGTAAACAATTCGTGTGGAACTGCATCTAGGAAATCGTTGACAATATACTGGTAATTGTTTCCAATTAATGAACGAATGTTGTTGAGTTTAGCATTCAGCGAATCACTTTTATGTAATTGAACGTTTAGCTTAACAGTTGTGAAATTATTTGGTGCAGCGAAGTGAAGTTCGACAAAGTTCGTTGGTTTTCTGGAATTGTCTTTCCAGTAGATTCCATCTGAATTATTCATGTAGTTAGTCACGTCAACGCCGTCTTGGTCAATTGCATGGTACGCGTATATTTTTTGTTTTATCGTATGCGGCGCGCCGTTTAAATCAGGCATTATTGCATTTGCGTTTTTGTAGTCAACTGCAAATACTTTGACAACGTTTGTAAATGACACTTCTTGTTTAGTTTCAAGTGAACGGAGTTTCAGTGTTCCGTTTTGTGGTTTTAAAAAGTTGAGTGGGGAATAAGAATAATCTTCTTCATTTTTTAATCCAGATTGGGGGAACCCCTCGTGTTCAAACTTGTAATCTGACCCATCAAAAGAAAATATGTACGGACAACTTGCAGTCTCCATATAGCAGCCGACAAAGTACTTTTGATCAATCTTTAACGGAGTACCGGTTGCACTTATTTGACTGTATTTAAACACAACTTCCCCATCGTATACCCCGTCAAATTCCATTTTATTATCTATAGTAGTAACAGTGCTAGTATAATCTACTCGATTTGCCAACTGAGTGCAATCTGAAGATGAAATACGTTCTTCTTCATTAGTTGCGATATCAGA
>JAHFHN010000060.1:3963-5782 GCA_023246885.1 Microcaldota archaeon | reverse complement strand
AAGCACGTACAACCCAAAAGGCGCGACACGCACAAAAAAGCCAAAAAAAGGAAATAACTAGACGCTAATTAATTTAACAAAAAGAGTTTAAAGAAAAAAATAAAGTAAAAATAAAAAAAATATTAAAGCTATTGTGAAAATGCTTTTGTTTTTTTAAAACTTATTTAGAGGATAAGCTCTTCTTCTTTACGAATACCCACAGTTTCTTGGTCATTTCACTTGGAGTAATTGCTCCACTTCCAAAGACTTCCCCAAGGGTTGAGTCTGCTACTGACTTAAAGGATATTGTATATCCACCAAACGGTTTCTTTGCGGCCATTGTTTATTCTATCACCTTTTTAGTTCAACGCAAAAAAAGTTAGTACAATTTTTACGTCTAGAAAATGTAAAACAACTCGCCTTTATAAACCATTCTCCCTCTACGTCGAAAGGTAAACACAAGGTATTTAACTCTAAAAAACTTTTAACTACCAGTGATGTAGTATGCAAAGTGAAGAAGACGGCGAATATGAAGACCATGAAGGCGAAAACATGTACGTAGATGTAGAGGATCCGTACATTACAAATAAACAATATAAGTGCGATAACTGCAGCAAGAAAAAAGTGGAAAAAGAAGGCGTTTTATTTGCCCCATTTTGTTGCAACAGACAAATGAAGCTATTACACCGCCTAGAGCACAAGTTCGACTTTGAAAGCGTCACTAAACACTCAGTTGAAAAAGAAAACAAGCTATTTCCAGGCACAAAAGTTAAAAGTAATGCTGGCAAAGTTAAAACAACAAAAGCTAAGGCTAAAGCAAAGCCGAAGAAAGCTAAGCTTAAGAAACCGGCTAAAACTAAGGCTAAGAAGCTGCGCCGAAAATGAAATTCTTAACGAACGAGCCAGCGGCAGTAATTGGAAAGAAACTAATCTTGTGCGAACTGCACTTTGGCATTGAGTTAACCCTTCAAAAACGCGGGGTACACATCGATCTCGATCCGACTATTTACTCTACGCGCTTAAACCAACTAAAACAAGTTTCTAAAACCACTGAACTAATTGTAATTGGCGACTTCAAAGATAATTACGGCGGATTTGAACAACGTGAACGTAACTACTTCAATGAACTCGTTAGCCAACTGAAATTCAGTAAAATAACGGTTGTCAAAGGCAATCATGATTCACGCATTGAAGAAATGGCAAAAAGCTTTACACATTTTTTTGTTGAACCACCAAACGGCACGACATTCACATATCGCGGCGTTTCATACGGCTTGTTCCATGGCCACGCAGCTGCAAGTACAGAAGTGCTAAAGTCCGATTACTTGCTCATGGGGCATAACCATGCGGGAATACAGATTGGAAGAAAAGAATTCGCTAAAACATTGGCAGCTTGGATAGTCGCTCCATTTGGCAAAAGACAAAAGCTAGTTTGTTTTCCTTCGTTTAACCCACTAAGCGGCGCAATACCATTTAACACAATTTCCCAAAACAAACTTCACGGTCCAATTTTCAAAGACCCACAACTACACTTGGAGGAAGCAGAAGCGATTTTATTAAACGGACAAAGAATTGGAAAACTAAAGCACTTACGCTTGCCAGATAAGCCAACAGACACACGGTTTAAAAAACCAAGTAGCCCATAATAATAGCATCAAGTATAGAATCAAAAGAGTTGTTTTATTTAATGGCTAGAGGCAAAGAACGTCAAATCATTTGTGCAGGTTGTAAACGCTACTGCAGGAGAGACAAAGCGGTTTATATTGAAAAGGTGGTTTTTTCAAACCCAATTGAACGCAAAGACACAGTTGACCAAGAAGAATACCGCGCAGTTTTCAAA
>JAHFHN010000060.1:0-3953 GCA_023246885.1 Microcaldota archaeon | reverse complement strand
GTCGCATACTGCCCAGGCTGCGGTAAACATTTGCGTATTTATGAAAAGAAAACGCAAGAAAATCAAAAACGCAGGGAAAGAGAATTAGAACGCTCAACTCAAATGCCGGGGGGGCAATACGGCGACAGAAACCGCTCAAGAAAAGGCGGGTACAGAGAAAGCGAACTACAAGGCCCAGTTCAAAACAATACTAATAACCCAGAGCAATACAGACAAACACCTGCAAAGCCATAAAAACGCTTTAAAGATCTCCAGCAGAACTTGTTTTAAACAAACCCTTCAACTTTTTAACTACTTTTACCCAAAATAACTACTCATTATTCGACACACGGGCTTGTAGTCGAGTGGCTAAGACGTTCGCCTTACACGCGAAAGACCAGGAGTTCGATTCTCCTCAGGCCCACTTAAATAAAAACAACAAAACGATTTACAGTTGTTGAAATCGAACTAATTATAATTGAAACAGTGTAAGTATTATTGTTGAAAAAATAATGAATAAAAGCGAAGCAAAACAGTTTTACGAGGAAAGAAGAGTTCCACGCTACGGCTTTCTACAAACAAGCGAAGGACACATATTCACTGAATTTGCAAAACAAGGAAAAACCGACCCACAATTCGCACAAAATTTAGCAGAACTCGGCAACCACATGGCACGCTTACATAAAGAAGCAACCACTGCAAACAAAACCGATGTCTTTAAACAAAAAGCAATCGAACTCATAAAACACCACGAAACCACAATGACAAAAGGCGCAAGCGCCAAAGATGCATTACGACGCCTGAACAGACACTTTAAAGCACCCACATTAGAACAGTTCTTAAAACAAACAGCGGTAGCTGCGGTCAAAGAAAGACCAACATCCTCAAAACCAGAAACAAAAGTATTGAAAGCAGCACCTGTTTCTTTACCGAGAGTGAGCCGTAAACCCGGGCTATTAAGACACGCACTAGGCCTCACAACACTAGGCGCCCTACTAGCCTTCGGCGTACCATATGCCGCAAAACAATTACCACACTCAACCACCCCAACATTACAAAACCAAACAAAAACAAACGCACCAGCACCAAGACCACCCACAGACCCCCGCCTTAAACCACCAGACAACGCAACAAAAACAAGTAAACCGACCTCAACTACCTCGGCTTCACAAGGCAAAGCAAAAACAAGAAAACCAAGACAGCCCACAGACACTCCCGTTAAACCCCCGGACAACACCGCCAAAGCCAGCAAGCCGGCTGCAGCTGCCCTAACTCCACAAAACAAACCAAAAACAAGACCACCGGCACCAAAAAATCGTTCAGACGTCTTTCTTAAACGTGCATATGAAGCAGCCAAAGCAGGTGAGCTGGGTTCAGCTACTTCAATTTTAGAAAGCGGACTAAAAGCAGGCGCACTAACACAAGAAGACGTTTCAAAAGCTTTTCTCGAACACGCAGATAACGCCGCCAAAGAAGGCAGGTTACTTTCAGCTGCTTGGATTTTAGGTAGCGGAGTGAGCACAGGCGCGTTAGCCCCAAGAGACCTTTCAGATGACTTTCTTAAACATGCAGACAGCGCAGCTAAAGCAGGATTACCAACTGCAGCTGCTTCAATTTTAGATAGCGGAGTGAAAGCAGGAGCATTAACCAGTGAGCATTCAGATGCCTTTCTTAAACACGCAGACAGCGCAGCCAAAGCAGGAGAGCCAGAGTCAGCTGCTTTAATTTTAGAAGCTGCTGGAAAATTGCATTTGAAAAGTGGAGGCAAGGCAGGGTTAGCTTCTGCTGAGCGTATTGTTGAAAAGCTACGCTCAGATAAATTGCAAGGATACGGCCGCGTCCCAGCTGCGTCGCTTCTTGAAGAGATTTTGAAAAGAAAAGCAAAAAACTAAAAGATTATTTTTGAATTACGCTAATAGTTTAAAATTACAAGATTATAAATTATATTTTCATTCTTTTGATTCCTTTTATTTTGTCGAAGTCAGTGTCGTCTGTTGCAATTATAGTGATTTCGTTTTGTTTCATAAAAGCGCAGTGCATTGCGTCATGCGGGCGCAAATTATATTCTAAAATAAAGGCCAGTGCCAGCAATGGAAGATTTTGTTGAACCTCAACAATTTGCAAGTTAGGCAACTGATATAGATTAGTTATGTAACCTCGAAGCGAATCGCGTTTATTATTTTTAAGCAACGCCCAAATAACTTCATCCATTACAACAGGAGTAGTAACCGCTGTAATTTTACCTTTAGCGATTTGGTCAAGCACGTCACGGCAAGCGTCGCCCCTATGTTCTTCATCAATAAAGGCATAGATGAAAATATTTGAATCAATAAAAATCATTCGTACATTTCCTCTTCTACCTCTTTGCCCCATAGGATTTGATTCGATGGCTTGCCGTGCTTTTTAGCATGCTCCCGTATCCAACCAACAATGTCTTTCTTAGGTGCAACTAAACGTACTTCATCTTTTTCAACCTCTAGCCTTACGTTTCCGCCTTCTTGCAACTTGAATTGTTTACGTACAAATGCCGGAATCACAATTTCGCCTTTTTTACTCATTTTAACATCAATATACATCGGAATCACACTCGGAATACTTCCGATAGCTATTCGGATAAAAGAGGTATAAAACACTTTCGAATTGTTAAATAGAAAAAGCTTACTGCTGAAAAAGTAGACGAATAGAACAAAATGCGCAGAACAAGCAAAAAAATGCAAACAAATAGACGCACTAGCACACGTTTTTTCCGTGTTTCATTGAATATTTTTGGTGGTACTCTTCAGCTTTCCAAAACTTCGCCGCTTGTGTGATCTCCGTGACCACTTTCTTGCCTAGCTTTTTCTCAATTTCCTTCTTGCTTTGTTCAGCTGCTTTACGCTGTGTTTCAGAATGGTAAAAAATAGCGGATCGGTACTCTGAACCTACATCTGGTCCTTGACGGTTAAACTGCGTTGGGTCGTGCAAACTCCAAAACGTTTCCAGCAATTTTGCATAAGAAATTTGCTTTGGGTCAAAAGTTACTTGAACTGCTTCAGCGTGGCCTGATTCGCCTGAACAAACATCTTCGTACACCGGGTTTTCAGTATGGCCACCAGTATAGCCAACTATGGTTTCTTTTACTCCGTTTGTCGTGCGGTAAATCTCTTCAACTCCCCAAAAGCAACCAGCTGCAAAAGTCGCGGTTTCAAGTTTAGCCATAGGTTTATTTTGAATCTAATACTATAATACTAATAACTAAACAAAATATCTTCGGCTATAAAACTATAATTTTAAAATAAAAAAAGCGAGAATAACACATACAACATGGGCATTACGGTTAAAATTGTTGAGATTGAACAGCAAATAGCAAAGACGCAGGTTAACAAAGCAACTGAACATCACTTGGGGCTAATAAAAGCGAAGTTAGCACGGTTAAAAAAAGACGCTGAAACAGTTGGCAAAAAAGGAAGCGGCAGTGGCAAAGGGTTTGAAGTTAGAAAAAGCGGCAACGCAACAGTTGTTTTCATTGGCTACCCGTCAGTTGGAAAATCAACCATGTTAAACTCATTAACCGGCGCAGAATCTAAAACAGCCGCATATGCATTTACCACACTCACGTGCATTCCGGGCATGATGCCATACAAAGGCGCAGACATACAATTACTAGATTTGCCTGGTATTATCGCAGGTGCAAAAGAAGGTAAAGGCAGGGGAAAAGAAGTACTTGCAGTTGCACGTAATGCTGATTTAATATTAATCATTCTAGACGTTTTTACTGCACAGCAACGGGATAAAATTATTGAAGAACTGCACGGAATTGGAATTAGAGTAGATCAACAGTTTCCAAATATCCACATTCACCAAAACGATAAAGGCGGAATCAACATTATTTACGGCGTAAAACAAACGCACCTCAAAGAAGACACAATTCGCGGCATCTTAAACGAATATGGAATTTTTAACGCTAATATTAATTTTAGACAAGATGCAACCGC
>JAHFHN010000059.1 GCA_023246885.1 Microcaldota archaeon | reverse complement strand
TTCTAATGATTTAGTTGGCTTAGTTTCATTAGTTGCAAGTGTTTTAGTTGTATTTTACATTCTTGGCTACTCGCTAATGTTGCTTTATCAATTAAAAACAAAACAAGTTAGATCCGATTGGAAAATTTCAGTTATTTTCTACGCTGGCATTTTAGTACTAGCAATTGGCTACATTTTAGCAATTAGTAAATTCTGCTTTGGAACCGTTTGTTCTGATAACGTGTTCAACGGTGCGTATTTAGTTTCCCTAATTTTATTCGTATGCGGCTTTGAACTAAGAGCCGGCACAGCACAAAAATTTGCAACAAGCTTAAAAACTAAACACAAAAAATAGTTTTTAACCACTTGCAATTATTATTGTGGATTTAGCATAAGGTACTCTGCGCTTGCAAGTGCATAACCTGCGCCGATTAAGTCTTCTTTTGGAATAGTCATTTGTTGCTGTGAACCCGTAGCTAAATTATAAGTTAATATGCGTGAATCGCCATTTGATAAAATTGGAATTATTAGATAGCCATTAGTTTCATCAATTTTCCCTATAGCGGTTTCTCCGGTTCCTAGCCTTACGTTTAGTAAAAGTGTTGGTGCTCCATTTACAATTTTATAAACATTATAAGAGTTTGATGTTTCAAGCGTGCTCATATAAAGCGCGGTATCTCCATCGTAGAATTCTACATTCACGGATGACGGGCGCGAAAAGCTAGTTATATCTCGTGTCTTTGCTCCAGTGCTTGTGCTGTGTTCTCTTATTAAATAGTCAAATGACTGCGTTGCAGTTACGTACGTACTTTTTACTGATAATAGCCTACTTCCCACGCCATAAAATCTGCCGCCGTACGAAGATGACGTACTATCTAGAAGTTTTACTGAGTTGTCAGAATCAAAAGCACGTTTGTATAAGCCGTTATTGGTATAGTAGTAGCCATCGGTAGTAATTGTCCACCCGCCTGCGCCTGACTGTGGATAAAGCGATACGTAGCCCACTTTATCGCCATTTAAAGGGTGAAAAACATCAAATTCCCCTATTGCGGGGTTTCTTTCGCCTCGTTCACTAAGTGAGAAGACAAAATTGTTTTTTGTCTTAACCTGCAAAACGCTTCTTGAATAGCTAAATGAAGTAGTTCTATCCAATAAAAGCGTCCGGTCTAACGCTGGAATATATGCAAGAACTGCATAACTGTCAGCGTTCCACGTTGGCAGACCTAGATAAACCGTTACGCCATCTACATCGGCTACATTTCCACTAAGAGGTATTATGCCCGTTGCAGTTACGCCTCCTCCGCCCACTGGCTCTATGACATTAACATATCTTAATGTGGTGGAGTCTGAACCCATTGACGCAAAATAATAAATCGCTAGTGAATTTGGCGGGATCGGTATGCTTTCAGTAGCCTCCGTTTGCGGTTCACTAGGCGTATCGGTTAATGTGCTATCCTCAACGCTCATTGTATTAGCGGTTGTGGTTGTGCAGTCTGTTGAACAACTGTCAGCTTCTCCGCTTTCGCATATGTTATTGCCACATACGGCGGTTGTTGAGACTATTGCATCGCGTGGTTGAACGGTTATTTGCAATGGCATTTTTGAAGACACTTGCCCATCAAAGTCCGTAGCGTATACGTTGATTGTTTTTAGTCCATCTTGTGTTGAGGTGAATGTCCAGGTTACGTTACAAGTTGTTTGTGAATTGCATTCAAAAGAAGCTGATTCTGGATAAGTTGCAAAAGTATCGATTGATTCCCAGTATATCTCTTGAAGCCCTTCAGTATCTTTTGCAGAAACCGTTATGTTAACCGGTTGACCCCGGTTAGGGTTAGAAGGTCGTGTACTTGTTCCAGATATATACGGGCGGTCGCCTCCGCCAATTGTACTGACATTAGAATTATCGTCAAAGGTATTATTATCGTCGCCGTTATTTGAGTCTCTAATTGAATCGTTTTCACTATTGCCCAGGGTTGCTGCGCCGTTTGTATTATTTGTATTTTGACTATTAGGAATTACGTTAGTATTTGCAGTAATCGGATTATTGGGGTTATTTGGCAATATACCATTTGTCGCTGGGGGATTAGGGTTATTTGGAAATACGTTATTTGTAGTTTGATTATTATAACTTACAGTAACATTTACGTCTTCAGGGGTTATGCATCCGCTTAGAAAAAGAACTACCACAATTAAAGGCAATATTGACCTCATTTCTAGCAGCCCCAGTTGCCTGTTTCGTAATCTCTCCTGCATTTTACACAACTGTTGTAAGAACAATACTCGTGCAACCCGCATTGTCCGCTATTTGTACATTCGACATCTATGCACTGTCCAGAAGAACAAATTTGTCTAAAACCAGTACACTGTGAATTATACTCACAACTAGTTTGTCCACTCGTCGTATCATTTGTAACGCCGGTTGTATTGGTTGTTGTAGCTGGGCAGTCAGTTGAACAGCTATCTGCTTCTCCGCTTTCGCAAACGTTATTGCCACAAGTTGGCCCTGTTGGAACCTGATAATCGCGTGGTTGAACTGTTATTTGCAATGGTGTTTTTGAAGAGGTTTGTCCACCAGAGTCTTTTGCGTATACGTTTATTGTTTTTAGTCCGTCTTGAGTTGAGGTGAATGTCCAGGTTACGTTACAAGTTGTTTGTGAATTGCATTCAAAAGAAGCTGATGCTGGGCTTGTTGTAAACGTATCGCTTGATTCCCAGTATATCCCTTGAAGCCCTTCAGTATCTTTTGCGCTAATGGTTATGTTAACCGGTTGACCTCGGCTGGGATTAGAAGGTCCTACGGTTGTTCCGGATATATATGGTGTACTTCCCCCGCCGTTAGTTGTGCCGTAGTTGCTTGAGTTTGTTATTGAGTCACTTTGGTTATTTTGTGGTGCTATGTTGCTTGTGTTATTAGAATTTATGTTACTTGCAGATTGGTTACTGTAATTACTAGCGACATTTACATTATCTGGATTTATACACCCACTTAGAAGAAGAACCGCTGCAATTAAGGATAAAATAAGCTTCATTTCAACGTTCTAACGTTTTAAATATATTAAAACTTTTTGTTCATTCTATTTTTTTTATAATCCCGCTATTCGCATCAACTTCTATTAAATCTCCTGTTTTAATCGCTTTTGTGGCAATGTGTGTTCCGACAATGCAAGGTACTCCAAACTCGCGCGAAAGCACTGCAGCGTGTGAAGTCATTCCACCTTCATCTGTTACAACGGCGCTTGCTTTCTTCATAAGGGGAACCATGTTTGGTTGAGTCATTGTAGTAACGAGAACTGCGCCTTGTTCAAATTCTTTAATTGAATTAGAAAGCTCTGCAATTCCAACTACTTTTACAACATACGCTTTTGCTGTGACTTTTCCAGGGTTACAAACTCCGCCGCGAATTTCCCTAACGTCTTTGCGTACAAAATACTCCGGGACATGCTTTTGAACCAAAACCTTAGCTTCTTCTCCTTCAACTATGCTCACTTTTCCTGCTTTAACTGTAATTGTGTAAAATTGCTTTCGTTGCCGCAACTTTGTTTCTTCAACACTTTGGCCATTGCGTAGAAAAGCAATTAATTCAGGAATGGAATAAACTGAAAAAATGTCATTTAAGCCGATTGACATCCTCTTTGAAACTTCTTTAAACAAGGAAAGAAAACGGAACTCTGCGCCTGCCCACTTGTCTTTTAGTTCAAGGCGTTGCAAGCCAAGTGTTCTTAAGAATTGTACCGAGCGTTTAGTATCTGTATCGAGCTTTGCTTCTATTTTTAGCTGAAGCGCTTTACAGTGTTTTTGTTCGACTTCAACTTCTTCTTTAAGCTCAGAAAATGGTTTAACGCCTGATAGCCTTGAACGCAAGAAGTCAACATTTTGAAGTTCACTGTAACTATTGTAAAAAAGCACGGCATATTCATAGCAATGCGCAAGTAGTGCTTCTTGCGATGGGTTTTTGCCTAGCTTAGAAAGTGCTAGTTCTTCGCGCTTTATAACGTCCAGTTCGTCAGGCATAAGTAGAATAGATAAATCTTCTTCAACTGTGGAACTGCCGGTTTTTTTCATTGTTTCTTTTATTACTTTGTGTGGATAGTCGGTGAATTCTGCTTGCATCATGGCAAATGGAACTGCTGTATTGATAATGCAATTTTCAAACTTTTCAAGAAAAACTGCAAGTTGTTCGTTGGATAATGTATTGAGTTTTGTTGCGCGTAGTTGAGAAAAAAGCGAATCGAAATCAGTTTTTGCAGAGTCTATTTTCGATAAAAATTCTTTTTGAAATTCAGCTTCAAGAAAACGTTTGGAAAACTCTGCACTTACTTCTGCATTTTGTTTTGTTATAAACGTTGTAACGTTTCTATTTTCAACAACCCCAAACATGTCCATGTGTTTGCCTGTAAGTTTACTAAGTTCATAAAAACACTTCGCCCAACAATTAAACAAAACTAGCGATTCGCCTTCGCTCCATTGAAAAATGTAGTTTTCCATTTTGTTAATCGCTTGTTTTTTGCTTGAACTAAAAAAAGTTTAGACTTCTAGTTGTTCTCCAAGTTGAAGTGGTTTAAATGAAATTCCACTTTTTTCTAAAGTTGGCTTGCACATTAAGTTGTACATTCTTTCTAACATGAAGTCTTTGATTATAGCGTCGTGAATCGGAATAACAAATTCTGGCTTTAATTTCTCAGCAATTGCAATGGCATCTAAAAGTTTCAGCCAAGGGCCAGCTACTGGCATTGCAAAAACTTTGCACTTTACTGGTTCAAAAGAAATTGAGTCGCCTGGATGCAAAAGCGTGTTATTTATGAGAAAAGCGAAATTGTGCGGTAGTAAAACAACTGGGAGTCTTTCGTGAGGTGATTTCAATGCTTTAATTAAAAATCCTGCAACTTGTTTTTCTTCACCTTCTTTAATTCCTTCAAATTTCAAACCTTCTTTTTCTAATAGGTCTCCAATTTCTTGACTGGCAACTATTGTTGCCCCTTCTTTTGAAAAGATTTTCAAGGCTTCTGGATAAAAATGGTCTGAGTGACTGTGGGTTAATAGCACTACGTCAATTCGACCAAAGTCGCTAGGCTTGAGTTTATTTTCAATAAATGAAAAAGAGCCAGGGTCTATAAGTAGTTTTTTTCCATTTTCTTCAACAAGCAAACAAGAATGTAAAAACTTCTTAATTATCATAACAAATAATTCAATACTCGAACATTTTTAATCGATTTGGTCAGTTCAATTCTAATGTTTCTATTGAGTCACAGCGAAAGTTATACAAAAAGTGTGCGGTTTACCTTGGCCTTTGTCTGCTTAATGCTTTTAGCATTGTTGAGAATCGCTCTGAGTACCATTCGTCGAATTTTTGCAAATCTTCTCTTGTTATTATTTCGTGGTTCAAGTACTCTTTACCAAGTTGCGGGGGAACGCCCCCTATTTTTGGAGCGTTTTTTGCTCTATCTTGCGCAGATTTAGACGCAGACCTGCCTTTGTAATAGAATTCAACTTGTCTTTCCCAAGGAGTAGGCCGTTTTATATGTAAAAATGGCGCTCTTCCCCCTGTGCCGTGAAAGCCAACTATTGGAACCCGAATTCTTTTTGCTATAAATGCGGCTACAACTACACTATCGTCCGGGGTTTGTTGTAATTGTTGCTCAAGTTTAGCTTTTTCGGTCTTCCATTTAGCCGGCTTTTTTGCTTTTTTTCTAGCGTTTTCAACTTGTTTCCAAAAACCGTGCGGCGTCCATTTGGGAGGAATACGCACCACAACTGCGCCGTGTTCTTCCCAATCCTTATGGTGGCGTGTAGCTATGTTGATAGTTCCTTCATTTGGATGTCTGCCAACCACTACGATCACTTTTCGTTTTTCTTCAGGTAAATCTTGAACTAATTTTGTTAACTCTTCATAGTTTTTTGGCTTTAAAATCATATGAAAAGTGTAGTGATTAAATGT
>JAHFHN010000058.1 GCA_023246885.1 Microcaldota archaeon | reverse complement strand
GAAAATACCTGTGCTAAAATACTGGGATTTACCTAAAATTTTTGAATCCATTGGCAAAGAATTTGCGCCCATGTCGGACTTATCACGCGATCATGAAGCAGCCCTTTGCACTTATGCAAGTGAAAAATTTGGCTCCGAATTTGTATTTGTCAATAATTACCCTATTGAATTACGGCCGGCTTACACGCAACCACACACAAAGAAAAAATACTCGCGTGGTTTTGACTTGCTATTTAGTGGAGTTGAAATTGTTTCAGGCGGACAACGCGTTCATGACCCAGCTGTACTTGAAAGACAATTTGCAGCAAAAGGATTCAATCCAGCTGACTTCGAGTTTTACCTAGAAACTTTCAGGTACGGTATGCCTCCACATGGTGGGCAAGCGTTTGGACTTGAACGTTTAACTGCTAGGTTACTAAAACTCAACAACGTGCGCGAAGCAACATTCTTCCCGCGAGATAGAAACCGAGTAACGCCTTAGCAAACGCTAAGTGTATTAGTTTAGGTCTTCTACTTCTTTGGCATTTTTACTTTTACAACCAACGCCGTGCTATTATCAGTTCCGCCACGCCGGTTAGCTTCTTTAATTAAATTCTGTATTACTGCGGTAGGTGTAATTATACCTCGCGCGTAATTACTGAGTACTAGTTTAATCTCCCTATCAGTTATGTGCTTGTTTATCCCGTCGCTGCATAAAAAGAAAACATCGCCGTCTTTTGCTTGAACTGTTTTATACTCGGGCTCAATTCCATGCCCGCCCCCTATAGCTTGCGTTAACTGATTTTGTACTCCGGGTACACTGTGATCGGTTGTCAATTGTGTCAATTGATGCCTCAATACGCCTTTACGTAAAAGATAGACGCGCGTGTCTCCAACGTGTGCAATGTGTGCCTTTCCATCTTTTTCAATATGTAATGCAGTTAAAGTGGTTCCCATCATTGCATTGTGCTTCGCTTCACCGGTATAATAGACTCCTTTTAGTTCCTCTCGTTCTATTTCTCTCTGAGTTTTTTCATTTTTTTCAAATACTACTTTATGTGCCTCATGCACGCCTTCAAGGAGTGTGCCTGGTTTTTTTGGATCAAAATGATTCGAAAGAGCAGCTACTGCAGTACTAGCAGCTTTGCGCCCATTAGCGTGGCCGCCCATTCCATCTGCAATTACGAACAACTGCTTTTCTGGATGTATTAAGCAAACGTCGTCATTACTTGAACGCTTCATTCCTACGTGTGTACCGCCTGTGCTTTCAAAGCTAATCCTTACAGGGTTAATATAATCGTCAAGCGCATCTTTTGATGCAGTGTGCCTAAGTAAATGTTCAATTGCATTACGGTGTTTTCCAGCTGAATGCAGTTCAAGCGCTTTAGCTATAACGTGTTTTACAACTAGCTCTCGGTGTGGTTCAAGTGCTACAAATTGTCTTCCAATTGTCCGCAACTCGTGGGTGCTTACTATTTTCCTATCGTGAAGTTGTTTTAACCCAGAGCGCAACTTAACGGGTAACCAGCCCCATCTCGCCATGCCTATTTTGTCGTAGAACTCTCGTTCTCCAGATGCGTTTACCATGTGTAGCATAATTAGTATTTTATAGTTTAAAAAACGACTCGGACAAATAGATTTTATATTAGATAAAAAATGGGGCTGCTGAGATTTGAACTCAGATCATCAGCTGTTTCTAACCGTTTTTCTTTTGGCGATAAAACGACTTTTCTTTTTCGCAAAAAGAAAAGGGGTTTCCCGAAGCTGATAGCATACCAGGTTGGCCCACAGCCCCAAAGTTAGTGCGATACTTGATTGTTTTGGCGCAAACGCTTTTTAATTAACTTTGTTTAGTGTTTCCTAGATACGAAAAATGCCAATGCGTTTGCTTAAGCCCAAAATACTTCACATAGTTGACAAGCTTACTGGCAAGACGCCTAGAACGTTACTAGATTACGGTGATTCTGCTTATGCACTTGAACGCCATGCGTCTGGCGTTGGCGGTGCAATTACAAAGCTCTTTTCTGACCACGAAATCAAAGTGCTTTTACTATGGGCTATTATTTCCCCTTCTGCTGCATTAGCTTATTTGATTTGGAAAAAATACCCGGAATTTAGGTTACTAGCTGTTCCTTTATTTGGAATAAGTATATTTCAATTTATTGGTCAGTGGGGCGGGCTCTACTGGGCGTTTCAAAGAATGGGCGTAGTTCCGTAAAAAAATAAGTAGCGGGCGAGGTGGGATTTGAACCCACGACCTTCAGCTTTCTTTGCCAATTTCTTTTCTTGGCCTCAAGGACTTCTTTTCTTTCAAAAGAAAAGAAGGGCTTGTTAGAAGGCTGTCGCTCTATCCAAGCTGAGCTACAAGCCCATTAGTAATAGTGGTTGTACAATCTTGTTTTAAAATAGCTTTTCACACGCTTAAGCCGTTTTCCCTTAAGAACAAAATGAGCTTATTCATGGGGAGGCCACTTTGAAAGTTGTAATTACCTTGCAAGTGATCGGCAAACCGAAGCATGCCATCACCGTCAAAAGCACCTGCAAATTGCATAACTGGATACTTCGCTACGTAGTTCATTATTTCGTTATCGGTTAATTCTCTAAATTTAACTGT
The DNA here is from genome assembly GCA_023246885.1 of Microcaldota archaeon. GTDB lineage: Archaea > Micrarchaeota > Micrarchaeia > Norongarragalinales > UBA8480 > JAHFHC01. The sequence goes on along the minus strand of JAHFHN010000058.1, from coordinate 3,328 downwards.
GCATACCTCAACGGTTGACAGCATTTTGGCGGTTTCAGTGTTCAAAACCGCTAGTCCTGCTATGATGTCAAGTCTTCTGTCTGAAAATGTCTTTAACATGTCAACCGCGTCTTTGACCGTTCCAGGTTTTTCGAATATTTTGTTGTCTAGTGTAACGAAGAGGTCAGCTGCTACTACCACTGCGGCGTCGGGACTCATTTTGCCAACTTCTAGTGCTTTTGCTTCAGACAACTTCTTTGCCAGTACTAGTGGATCAGAGTCGCGTATGCTTTTTTCGTCAAAGTGACTCGGAATAACTTCGTATTGTAAGCCGAGCAAGTCAAGTGCCTTTCGCCTAGCTTGTGATGATGAAGCGAGTACAAGTTTCATAACGCAAAACTAAGAAAAGATGAAGGTTATAATTTGATTTGAAATGTCGATGGCTTATTTGTTTAGTTCGTTAGTTTTCTTCTGTTTTTTTCTACAACTCTTTGTATTCGTCGTGTGTCGAACATTTTTACGTCGTATGAATAGGTATTTATACGGTCCAAGGAAAATATCTAATTACCCGCAATAAGTGTTTTTTTGCTTTTTCCACTCCCGGAGCATACCAGCATCTGACCGGTGGCACAAAAAGTACAAAGACTCGAGTTTCGGGTGGTAGGTTAAAAAAACATGGCAGCATCATTCCAAAAAAGTTACGGCAAGTATGGCTCGTGGGCTTTCTTAGTCGGCTTGATCATAACGATCGTAGCTGGTTTTGTAACCACTGGGTTTGAATCTTGGTACACTTTAGTCCTCGCAGTGCTTGGATTAATAGTCGGATTCTTGAATGTAACTGACAAGGAAACGCAACTATTCTTAGTTGCATCGATCGCCTTAATCGCATCGGCATCGAGTCTGTCCAACGTAGTAGCATTTTCTGCAACTGCACAACAAGTATTGCAGACGATCTTAGGCTACGTAGTGGTGTTCGTATCACCAGCAGCAGCAATCGTTGCTCTAAAAGCAGTGTACGACATCTCAAAGGAACAGTAAAACCCCTTGTACAAATAGGAGCGGAGAATACAACCCGCTCACTTTTTTTCTTTTTAATTCTTTTTTATTTTCCTTAATTTTTTTAATTCAGTTAACCTTATTTTGCTTAATTCCGTTTTCCGGTATTTTAGACATTAGAGCTTTTTCTTCTTTCTTCACTAATTGTTTATAATATCCAATTGCCTATCTTTTTCCATGCAGCGAATAACAATCACAATAGATGATAGTTTACTCAACCAGCTTGACTCGCTAGTTAACACAAAGCAAGCAAAGAACCGATCTGCTGCAGTTGATTCCTTGCTAAAGTCTGCATTGTCACAAAATACAGTTGAAACTGCAGTTATACTAGCTGCTGGCAAAAAGGATAAACTGTGGTCAGAAAAACACAATTGCATTAAACCACTGGCAATAATTGAAAGTAAAGCCACTGGCGCAACCCCCATGTCAGTTATTGAACTCTTGTTGAAAAAACTAGGAGAAGCTGGTTCAAAACGAGTGATAATTGTCGTTGGTTACGGCGGTGACCAAATAATGGCTTTGCTAAAAGACGGCAAGCAATTTGGCTTGGCAATTGATTACATCACTGATTAGAACAACAGTGGCAGTGCAGGGGCATTGCTTTTATGCAGACAAAAAATAAACAAACCATTCATACTTGCTTACTCAGACGTATACTGCCCTGACCTTAACTTGTTGGACTTAACTAAATTCCACAAAGAAAACCAAACAAACGGCGCAATTTGTACGCTGTCCCTTGTAAATGTAAAAACACCAAATGTTTTTGGAGTAGCTAAATTAACTGGCTCAAAAATAGTTTCTTTTGCAGAAAAACCCAGGGCAGAAGCACAGAGTAACTTAGTCAATGCAGGAATAGCTGTTTGTGAACCAACTATATTTGACTATGTTTCAAAAACCCCAAGTAGTTTTGAAAAAGAACTATTGCCAATGCTAGTGGAAAAAGAAAAATTATACGGCTACATCTACTCAGGAAAATGGATGGATGTAGAGCTATAAGCATCCAATCCAATTTTATCTGAATTATCTTCGGCCGCCGCGGCGTTGTTCTTTAACTGGTCGCTTTGCGCGTTTTTTTCTCTTTTGTCTCCAATTTGGTTGCTTTTTCTTTTCTGCTTTAACTGGTTTATCTGCCATGTTTGATAAATCGTCCTCCTTTTTTAACTTGTTATAACTAATTACACCCATGGCAAACATAAATTCCCATATGTTTAGAGAATACGACATCCGGGCTGTGTATAACTCGGAATTATTTGACCAAGACGCAGAGCTTATAGGCAAAGCATTTGGAACCCTATTGGCAAAACGCGGAGAAAGTAGTGTCATAGTTGCAAGAGACTGTAGAATTTCTTCTCCTTCGTTGTCCAAAGCGCTTATTGCAGGTTTACAGTCAACTGGCTGTGATCTAACCGATATTGGAGTTGCTTCTTGGGGGCTAGTTAACTATGCGTTGCGTCAAAAAGGAAATAGTGGTAATGCCGTGTTTGTTTCAGCTAGTCATAATCCTGCAAAATATAATGGTTTTAAACTAGTTGCAAAAGAACATTCGCTTGCCGGCAATGAAATACAATCCCTCCTTCACTCGATAACTACCAATTCATTCGCAACTGGCACTGGTTCGCTCTCTGTGGTTGACTACGTTGACAAATATGTTGAATTTTTGAAAAGCAAAATTCAGCTTAAACGCAAAGTCAAACTCGTTGTTGACTACGGTAATGGAATGGGGGCACTTGTTGGCCCGAAATTGTTCAAACAACTTGGCTGTGAAGTAACTGAACTTTATCCAGAACTTGACGGTTCGTTTCCAAATCACTTGGCTGACCCGAGCGTAGTTGAAAATTTGCAAGACTTAATTGCCGCAGTGAAAAAAAATAAAGCTGAATTTGGAATTGCTTTTGACGGCGATGGTGACCGAATTGGTGCAGTTGATGAAAAAGGAAGCATAATGTGGGGCGACCAATTAACTGCCATATTTGCAAAAGATATATTGAAAACAAAACCGCGTACAAAAATTGCATTTGAAGTGCGGTGCTCACGCGCCTTGCCAGAAGTGATTAAAGCCAATAATGGAATAGCAATTGAATGCCAATGTGGGCATAGCTTAATCGAAGAAACCCTCAGGCGTGAAAAAGCGCTGCTTGCCGGAGAGATGAGCGGCCACGTGTTCTTCGCAGACGACTTTTACGGGATAGACGACGCAGTTTACGTTGCATTGCGTTTAATCGAAATAATAAGCAATTTACAAGCCGATTGCCCAGTGTCTTCACTCCTATCTGATTACCCCCGTTATTTTGCC
>JAHFHN010000057.1 GCA_023246885.1 Microcaldota archaeon | reverse complement strand
GTTTATTTGACGAGTAACAAAAAGATTTTTCGCTTCCTAGCATTTTCCGGGTTATCAGTTACAATAGTGGTTTTGAACCCGACATTTTTGAATAACCTACCTACTTGCATTAGTTCGGTTTCGCTGGCCGGATAAAATTGTACAACTGCTTTGCCGCCTTTTTTTAAGTGGTTCCAAAACTCACTTGCCACTTTGCTGGCTTCGTCAACTTCTTTTACAGTAACCCACTGGAGCACAGAAATTGAAACAATGCCGTCAACAGTTTGTTTAAATGGAAATTTACGGATGTCTCCTAATTTGGCATCGAATCCATTTTTTTTGCATAGTTTTACGAAAATTGGAAGCGCGTCAAACGCAAGTACGTTATAGCCTATTTCGTGCAGTATGAATGTTGAAAAACCAGCACCGCAGCCAGCGTCAATTACTGTTGAGCCAACTGGGAGTTGCATTAGTTCAATTGCGCGTAGGGTTAAACCTTCTTGTATTTTTCTCATGGAGTTACTTGCAGCGTAGCGTTTTGCTTCCGCTTCGTTATAAAAATCTTCTAGCGTTTTTTCATCTTCTGGACGAATGTGGAAGGACTTCCAATTTGACCCGGATAAGTTAGATAAACGCAATGTCCTCATACCTCACTCCAAATTTGTGTGGAAAATATAAGCCGGGTTCAACTGTAAAACACATTCCACTTTCTAGTTTTTCAATTTCGTTGATCCGCCTATGTCCATCGTGAACTTCGAGACCAACCCCATGGCCTAAACTTAAGCCTACATCAGAATGCGTGTATTTAGAGAATCCGTATTCTGCTAGTACGTTTATCGCCACTTCACCTGCGCGTTTGCCGTTGTTTTCTTTTTCTGCAATTCGCTGGGCTTGTTTTTGTGATTCACGCACGGCTTCCAACGCGTCTTTGATTTCTTTGTTGCTTCCTTCGTAGAACATCGTCGTGTAATCGGCGCAGTATTGTTCGTATTTTGCGCCGACGTCAATTAGCAACGGCTTTGAAAAGTCCACTTTTGTATTGTCAGTTGCGCCATGGAATACGCTTGTCTTTTCACCGCTTTGTACGAGAGGAGTGAATGAATCTAAGCTCGCGTTTTTTTCTCTTGTCTTGGCTTCTATTTTGCCAGCGATTTGGCTTTCTGTCAAACCTCGCAAATCTTGTTCAAGCGTTTCTGCAACTGCATTTCTTGTTATTTTTTGGGCGGTTTTGATTAGTTCAACTTCTGCTGGCTCTTTTATTTCGCGTAACTCTAGAAAGTATTTAGTAAAATTTACTTTTTCGTAACTTGTATTTTCAAATGCGTAGAAGCCGAGTGTATCTGAACGCTGGTCTAACCCAACTTTTGTTGGATGGGATTTTTCGATTAATTCATTTGCTTTTTTCTTCCAGTCTTTAAACGGATAAAATTCAAAAGATTGAGGCAATTCGTCTTGTTGCAATGTTGAGAAAATCACGGCATTGTCTTGTGTGACTAATAGAATTGACGGGAATGCTGAATCTCCAGAATAATAATATGCATTTGGGTCAAAGCGATCTGCGCCGCCGAACAACAGCACATCTACGTTTGCATTTTGCATTTTTTCACGTAGTCGAGTTAAACGTTTTTTGTAGTTGAAAATTGTTTTTGACATGGTCATTGTATTTCGCCTTGCACTTGTCCAGATGCGTTTACAATTAAGTACTTAGTACAATTTGTTCCGCAACTTGCTATTACAACCGTCACTGGTTTGCCGTCGACTTCATCTGGGAATTGTGAGAGGTATTCCAATTCTTCTGGAATTGAGTCCAAATCGCTGTCGTAAGCAGAGTAATTTGCTAAAATGCTTTGAATTGAACCATTTGCCAAGGCAGGCAATGCTAGTTTACATTCTTGGATTGTTTCGTCGCAAAACTTGCCACCTGGACAACCACTATCTGTGCAGCATGTTTCTCCCGGAGAATTTATCCCATCTCCACAAACAGTTTTAGAAATGCATACAAAACTTTCACTACAAGTGAACCCTTCAGTGCACGGACAGTCTGGCGAGTCACACTTTTCTCCATTTGAGCACTTGCCATCTCCGGCTATTGGAAAAGTGAAAGGAGTATAATTGGTTGTTGTTATTTCTCCAGTTATTTGTTGAGGTGGCTGATTGTTAGTTGTTCTGTTTAACGCAGTTGATGAAGTGCTTGAATTATTGAATGTATTAATGGTGTTTCCGTTTGTTTGTTGGCTTGATGGTGTTTGGTTTTGAATGCCTGAAGTTGAATCGTTTTTCAGAGAAGACAAGAGTGATTGTTGGTTATTTGGTGAGGAAAGCCAAAATGCGGCAATTATGAGTAGGATTATAATGAGCCACTTGTAATTCATCCGATTTTCACCGTGTAAAGCGGGTTACCTCTGAGGGAGATTGCCTTGGCTTGTAAGTTTCTTAATTTACTTGGTAATGAATTGTCGCGTAGTAAGGTTGTTTGTGAAGCGAGCAATAGATCTCCACTTGTTAAGGGGGTTGTCGACGTCACGGGAATGGGTATAACTGCAGGGGTTTGTAGAACCGAGCCATGTGCTATTACGGAAGTTGCGCCTGTTTTTAGTTGTTCTGTAGAAAGAGCGTCACTATTGAGTTCAGTTGACTTGAAAACAACTAATTCAGAGGAACTGCCATTAGGTGGTGCTAAGAGGTATGCTGGCTGGCCGACGTATTTGCCGTAAAACGCGAATGGCTCGCCAGTAATTCTAGATAGTTCTTCTGGTTCAACAAAAACCGGTTTGGATTTTCTAAGCAACTGAATTGAAGGGTCAGAACCACAGTTAAAACGGTTTCCATTAGCTAGTTTATTTACAGTAAGCTGCCATAGCAGTGCAGGAGCTATTTCGTTGTTTTCTGCACATTCCACTATATTGTTTCCATAGAGCAACTTATTTTGAGCGCTTTGTGCTTCGGCATTTACAATTGGCTCTGTGCTTAAAGTATTGTCAAATCCTATGAATCGTGTTACGTCTAAATTCAAGAAGAGGAGCATTGGATACATGCGTTGTTCATTGTACCTAAATGTGTAATGCAAGTGGGGACCTTTTGATGCACCGGTCTTTCCAGTTTTGGCAATTAATTCTCCTTTTTTCACTTCACCAGTTTTTACAATTTGACTCAAGTGGCAAAAACCAAATTGGTAATCATCGCTTTTTAGATACAGTCCTTTCCCGCAGTTATTATCAACTGACAAAGTCCGAACAGTTCCATCCATTGGCGCGTAGACTTCAGTTCCAACTGCAGCGGATAAATCGGTTCCAGAATGGCTTTGAAATCGCCCGGTTAAAGGGTTTGTTCTTGGGCCAAATGCAGAAGTAATACGAACGTCATTTCCCGGAAGTGGAAAAGCTGTTTTAGGCAATTGTGGAAAAACCAAGTTTTCTGAATACATAACTTGGACTTTGCTCGGAGTTGTGCTTTCTGCTTTAAGTCCTAAAAGTACTTGTTCAATGTCAACATCTGAGCCAGATATCCTGCTAACGGGGATTGACTGTTGCGCTGTTTTTCTACCTGAGCGAATGAATTTATTCCCATAGTGGTCGTCGTTTTGAATTACTTTATTCCCTTCTGGAAAATGAACTTGTTTACTTGGAATTGAATCGGATAATATCAACACTGCTTTTGGATCTACTATTGAATTGATTTCACGAAAAGCTTTTTCGTGATTCTTCCCGTCAAAAAACGCGCCTGGCGTGTAAAGTGTTTTGTAAGGCGTTTTTGTTGTGCCTAATTCAACGTATCTAGTTGTTCTACCATTTGTCGCTTCTCGAGCAATGAAACCACGCAAAGCAGAATAGAACGAAGCAGAGTGACTGCTGGAAGTGGAGACAATTACTAAATCTGCTTTGCAACTGATTGTTACTTCTGGCACAATTGGATTATTCGGGTCAAGTGGATCAAACATCTCTAAGCCAAATGAACCACAGTACTGACATAATGGGTTATATTCAAGTGATAATTTGTTGCTACCAGCTGGCAACGCAGTGAAGCATGGGAGTCTACCTTCTTGCATTAATGCAGGATATTTCAAAACAGGGGATGCGAGTTGTTGCGGCAAGTCAATTGAAGTGCTTGTAAAAACTGAAGAGAAAAATGCATTTGCAGTTGAAGCAATTAATAGTAAAAGCAGTAAAATAATGATGAAACTGAATCGCATGTTTGTGTTCCCTAACAAAATAGTTTTCGCATTGTTAAAAAGCACTAGGATTGGGGGGTCGTTATCTTTACGTTCTCCACTAATGCATCACAAGAAAAAATTGGGGTGTCAACTTCCCAGCCGTAAATCTGGCGTTGGTTCGATGAAAGTAACTTCGTGCGTTGAAGTATGCCTAGTAAATTGTCACTTAGCCGTATCTCGCGAATTGGTTTTGTTAACTCTCCGTTTTCAATTAAGAGAATTGCGTCTCGGGGAATTGTTGAAAAGTCACTTGTTGAATAGTTCTGGAATCTAGTGTACCAAATATTGGTAATGTAAACGCCATTTTTTGCCTCTTGGATCAATTCATCGACAGTGGACTTGCCTGGTTCAACAACTGGATTAAATGGATGCGGCGCAGTTATCCCTGCGTGGCCAGTTGGCGTTACGTTTTGATGTTTTGCAGTTGAAGAGTTATGCAAATAAGTTTTCAATTCGCCTTTTTGTACAATCGAGGTACGTTTTGTTGGCCGGCCTTCTTGGTCAAAAGGAGTGCTGTGAAACGCATTTGCAAGTGTTGGGTCATCATAAATAGTAACTGATTCATTGGCGATTTGTTTGCCGATTTTTCCACCAAGTGCAGATAATCCACTTTCTACACTGAATACGCTTGTTGAATTTGCAAATGGGTCAAGAAGCGCGGCATATGGAAACGCATCAAAAACTACATTGTAAGTTCCTTGTTGCCCTTTTATTGGGTTTTTTGCTTTGAATGCAAGTTCTTTTGCTTGGTGCGCTAGTTCAGAGTAATTTACATCTGACAAAAACGCACCTGCGCCTACCTTGTGTCCAGATGCATTTTGTTCTGCTAAACAACGAATGGAAAAGTAAACACTGGTTGACTTGTGCGTTGCTTGCGGGCCATTGCTTGAGACTAAGTGAACTTCGCATTCGTTGGTTTCAAACATTCCACCGGCTTTTACGCCATTGCAACTGTCAAGCACTTGGCTTACTAGGTCAACGCTTTGTTCATCTGCAGCTGGAATTTTTTTGTCGAAGCTATTGATAACCGGATAAGTAAATTTACCGTTTGCTACTTCTTCAAAATCAGAATTGTCTGGCAACTTTTTGGCAAGAGAAACAAACTTTTCAAGAGTTGCATTTAGATTTGGTTTACTTATGTCCGCGTCTATGCGCGTCTCGGCTATTTTTTTTCCAACTGAGACGAACAAATGTATCTCACTGCGCTGTTCTATGCTCTTGCGTACGGTTTTGCTATTGGCGAACTTAATTTGACGCTGGGAATAATTATAGCCAGTAGCTATTGCGTTGTCTGCGCCGAGCTTTTTCAACTTTTCAACAACAGTTACACATGCGTCTTGCATTAGATATAGACATAGAGAATAAAACGTTAAAAGCATTGGCGTGTAGAGTTATTAGCGAATATTACAATGGCAGAAATGTTTCCAAGAATAGAAGTTGCAACTAAGCGTGGAAAGAAAGTACCAGTTCACGTGTACGGTTTTGCTCATGGAATTGGAAAGAAAGGCACGGCGGTTCATCATACGGTTGCAAGCGTTTTACGAACAGAAGTAAGAGCATTTCATGATAACGATTATATAATTCGCGAAGGCAGTCACGACACGCTTTTACGTTACGCTCTGCGAAAGGGTGGCGCGGGTTTTCGCATACGAGTTAGTAGTGATTTTTTGCGGGAAACACTTCAAACTATCGTTCCTTTGTCTAAGGAAGTTGAGCCAGTTGAGCATTTTGAAATGTTGCGCAACTTGGAAGTAAGTGATGGTGGAACAATAAATCACGAAGACTTCACATATAGAGAATTGAGAAAAAG
>JAHFHN010000056.1 GCA_023246885.1 Microcaldota archaeon | reverse complement strand
GAACTTAACATAAGAGTCAATAAACTGCTTTACTAAACTATTATCTTTTAAGTAAAGCGCCATCATTTGAGATTCTGCAGATTTAATCATATTTTCATTCCCTCAATTTATTAACGCGCACGAAACAGCGCAAAGCAACACTATATTAAACTAAATAAAAAAAATTTGAACTTATTCCCCTATGACTAGGCGGTAATAAGGATTTTCAGACCCGTTGATTAAACTCTTGCGAGTGAATTTAACTACGTCTCCGGGCTGTAATTTCAGATAAGCGATTGAAGCGTCTTTTGAATTAATTAAAGGTAATTTGTCGCGAGTAATGCCTAGGCTGACAGCTAGAGTTTTTAATTCATCTTCAGTTGCTTGTTCACTTTTTGGAACTAACACGTGGTCTAGAGGAGTATAGTTTATAACCTCTTCAACTTTGGCTTTTGACTTTTTCTTTGTTGTCTTTATTGTCTTAGTCGTTTTTTCAGCCATTTTAACCTAACACCCAACTTTCATAAGGCGAACATCATCGGAGGCAGAGAATATAGTAGACTACGAAAAACAACTATGTTTACTGATAAATTAAGTTCAAGCCCCGTGATCGCCCGCAAATTTGCATAAAATACGCTAGTACTTCCAAAATGCAATTTGGTAAAGTAATTTACGCATACCAAAGTTTAAAAACCTTATAGTTAGCTTAACTTTTTCGAAGTTTACAACAATATGACTAGTTTTGGATCACTTGAACAGCGAGAAGCAAATTGCAGGGCAATTACAGTTGCAGATTCGGGCTTAAAACCACTGTGCAAAGCAGTTGAAAGTGAATTGTCATCGATGCAAGATGTCCTACCGCAACTCGTAAAACAAGGTGAAGTTAGCGCAAAGTCAACGTCGATGCTATTGTTCACGTGGATTACAGCACAATTGACTTCAGCGTTTCAAAATACTCTTGCGGGAAATTACTCTGCAAGTGTTTCTAATTTACGTTCGGCTTTTGAAGGAACTGTTTTTCTAAAAGCATATTCAATTGATGCTGATGCCGATAAAGCATGGTCACAAGACGTTGACTACGAGTCCGACAAAGTGATGCCACTGCTTAGAAAAACACTGCGCGACTCCAAACAGTTCGATGCATATCATGAACATTACCGTAATTTGTCTAAAATGGCGCACCCTTATCCGAAAGTTAGGTTCTTGTTGTCAAAAGCAAGTGGAGAAGACTTGATGATTTCGCGAGGCGGCTATTTTCAAAAAGACTGGGCAGCCATTTTGCTTGTTGAAAATTTATTCATAGCAACTGAAACACTGACAACCGTTGCACCTTCTTTAGACAACAACAGCCAAATAGCAATAGAAAAATACAAGTCGGATTATTCCAAGTTGTCGAAGACGTTAATTAAAAAATAATTCAGCTAAACTCCATTGGAAACTGTGAAGAATTTATTTGCCAGCGACTTGGCAATTTCAACTGTTGCTATTATCACTAGGATTGTAGCAAGCGGATAAACCCAATCAGCTAAAACAAGTGGAACTAACCCGAAAATACTTTGCAATGGGCCGTAATTAAGAACAGTTAAGATAATTGCGATAGTTACACATGCACTTACAAGCATTAATTTATTTGATGCAAATGGAATTTTTGACAGTGGCTCGTCAAGTGAACGAAAGGCGAATGGGAGAACTGCACTGAGGAGCGCAATTGTGACAAAAGTTATTGTCCTCGCAGATTCTAATTCTTGTGTTGGATTGTTAGCCATGAAAACTAAGAATACACAGATTGCTATAACTGCTGCAACTATTGCAACTATGAATGCATTGCGCGGCTTGAATAGTTGTTCGTTTGGAGAACGTGGTTTTTTGTTCATAACTGAATCACGGCTCGGGTCAAGGCCAAGTGAAATTGACGGCAGGGTTTCGCCAATTGTATTTATGAATAAAATTTGAATTGCTAAAAGCGGAGCATATTCAAAGCCGAGAATAACAGTTGCTAATAACAAAAGTATCACTTCAGTGAAATTGCGCGACGTTAGATAAGTGAGGAATTTTTCTACGTTATTGTAAATCGTTCTCCCTTGTTTCACTGCTTCTACAATTGAAGCGAAGTTGTCATCTTGTAATACCATTGAACTAGCTTCTTTTGCCACTTCAGTTCCAGTTAAGCCCATTGAGATGCCAATGTCTGCTTTTTTCAACGCCGGTGCATCGTTTACCCCATCGCCAGTCATCGCAACAATGTGTCCTTTTTTCTTTAATGCATCTACAATGCGAAGCTTTTGTTCTGGCATTATTCGCGCGTAAACGTGCACGCGGTCCACAACAGTTTCAAACTCTTCGTCAGTTAATTCGGCTAATTCTGCGCCAGTAATTGCGCCATCGCTTACAATTCGCTTGACTTTTTCATTTTTTAAGTCACTGAAGTCTATATTGTTTTCATCAAAGAGACCAATTCGTTTTGCAATTGCCTTTGCAGTTTCTTCGTTGTCACCAGTAATCATCAAAACTTTTATCCAAGCATTTTTACACGTTTGAATCGCTTGTTTGACTTCTTCACGCGGCGGATCTTGCATTGCAACTAATCCCAAAAATACGAGTTCGCTTTCTGGATCTTGCTTACTTTTTATTTTACGATAAGCAATTGCAAGTGTCCTATAAGCAGATGCTGCAAATTCTTTATTACGCTCAAGTATTTCACTCACTTGTTTTTTAGTGAGCTTGACAATTGCACCGTTTTGTTCAATGGAAGTGCAATGCGCTAATACAGTTTCAGGCGCGCCTTTTGTGTACGCAATTACCTCTTTTGGTACGCCGTCATTTTTGTGAATAGTGGTCATTGACTTTCGTTCTGAAGTGAATAAAATCTCTTCTATCCTAGGAAATGATTTTTCTAACTCATCTTTCCAGTAACCTGCCTTTGCAGCAACTACTACAAGCGAAGCTTCAGTTGGATCACCTATTACACTCCACTTTTCATCAGTTTCTTTTACAATCGCGTCATTGCAAAGCGCAGCACCTTGAAGTAAACGCGTTAACGTCTCGTCCGCGTTGCTAGAATTTTGCAATTGAACTATTTTTCCATTTAACTTGAATTCTCCGCGCGGGTCGTAACCCTTTCCAGTTACTTCAAATACTTTTCCGCTTGCATAAATTTTTTCAACAGTCATCTCGTTTTGAGTCAACGTACCAGTTTTATCAGAGCATATAACCGTAACACTCCCAAGTGTTTCAACTGCTAACATTTTCCTAATAATAGCATTATGCCCAGCCATTTGCTTCATCCCATAAGCTAACGTAAGTGTAATCGTCAAAGGCAAACCCTCTGGAACAGCTGCAACTGCAAGCGCAAGCGCAATTATCAACAATTCAAAAAACGGTGCGCCGCGATATAACCCAATTAGAATTATTAGTATACACGCAGCAACGGCAACTAACGCTAGATTCTTTGAAACATTATTTAAACGCTTTTCGAGTGGGGTTTTTTCATCTATGCTTTGAATCAACGTCGCAATTTGCCCAAGCTTTGTATTCATCCCAGTCGCAGTGACAAGCGCCTTGCATTTTCCACGCACTATTTGCGTACCAGCAAAAACAACATCGCCATCGCTTTTTTCAACCGCATTACTCTCGCCAGTTAAAATACTCTCATCAACTTTGAAAGAAGTGGACTCCAAAATTTTTGCATCAGCTGGAACCTTATCTCCAGTTTCTAACAACACTAAATCGCCAGGAACTATTTCAACAGAATTTACTAAAGTTACTGCAGAATCACGCAACGTTTTAGCCACTGGATGAACTAACTTCTTTAGACCCGCCATCGCCTTTTCAGCACGATACTCCTGGACAAACCCAAGCACTATTCCAACTAAAATAATTATGATAATAACAAAAAAATTAACTAACTCATTAAGCCAAAAAGACACTAAACTAGCCACTAACAAAATGTAAAGCATCGGACTAACCAACTGACGCTTAAAAATATCAAAAGCAGTCAAAGGATTACTCTCCCTCAACTCATTCAACCCAAACTTCTTTAACCTGCTAAAAGCCTCAGCTGAAGACAAACCAAGCAAACCATTACTTTCTGTAGCGTCGTTCATTTCAAAATATCAAACAGCTATACGAAGTTGCGAAATAAAAAGCGCCTTGGCCGGGATTCGAACCCGGGTCGCAAGAGTGACAATCTTGAATGCTAGGCCACTACACCACCAAGGCATTGAAATGTACTATTATAACTAATTTTGTCACGTTTAGTTCAAATTTATCTTTGTCACTATTTGTGTCACAATTAGGATAGAATTAGTTGTCAAACGGAAGTTTTTATATGTTGCCGCCGTGAGGCTTTAGGGTAAGTTATGGGGGAGTTCGTCGTACTTGTTGGCGGTGCATTATTTGCAAGTGGAAAGCTACTAACTGTAAAGCGCAGTGAGTCAAAGAAGTTTCTACCTGGTTTTTGGGAAATACCTGGCGGTAAAGTTGAATTTGGTGAAGATCCAGTTACTGCTTTGAAACGTGAATTTCAAGAAGAAACTAACCTTGAAATAAACGCGCTTCAACCATTCAACGTATGGAGTTGGATGAGTGGAGGAGTTGAATGCATTGAAATCGACTACTTGGTAGCTTGCAATGATATTTCCAAATTACGTTTAAGCAATGAACACAGTGAATTTCACTGGTTACCGCGCGGTGAAAAGATCGCGTCTACAGTGGAAATGATAAAAACAATTGAAAAAGCTTTTAGTACGATTAAAAATCGTGGCGATTTTTAGGTGGGCGACGATCTAACGGCATTGCAGTTATAAATAATCCAAAAGGACTATAGTAAAGTAGTTGCATTCCCATGTCAATTTGACTTTTAAGCGCATTATCATGTTGAGTTGAAGCAAAAACTAGTTTAACGCCTTGCTTGCGAAGGTGACGAATTGCTCTACCCCACAGCCGTTTACCAAGGTTAAGCTTTTCACTTGCAGGTTGTCCGGGTTGCGATTGATATTGACGCGGAACTCCACGCCCTTCAATGTGGCCAACTAATTCTTTTCCGGCAATAGCATCAAGTACTATTGAGCGCAGTTCAGGATCTGAAATAAAGGCAGGCCTAATCCACGACAACATTTCTTTCGCAGGTATCACCTTAAAGTCAATTACACCGTGCGTTCCAACTTGACCAGTAGCTTGAATATAAGTAAGAGGCACTTTTGCGCTTGGGGCAATATCTTTTGAAAGAGCTGCTTTAATGTCAATTGGCGCTCCAGCAATTATTCTAAAACCACCTTTGCGTTCAACGAATTGAAAAGGAATGTGCGGTCTTGGAGCCATAGAAAAAATAAACAAACCCAAATTTAAAAAGCAACACAGTTAGTCAACGCATTAGCGGGGTTGACCGCGAGTAAGCAAAACAGCACGGCGATTTTTAGGTGGGCGGCGATCTAACGGCATTGCAGTTATATAAAATCCGGTTCCAGCGGGGTAAAGCACTTGCATTCCCATATCAAGTTGGCTTTTAAGCGCATTATCGTGTCCAGTTGAAGCAAAAACTAGCTTAACGCCTTGCTCGCGAAGATGACGAATTGCCCTACCCCACAACCGTTTACCAATGTTAAGCTTTTCACTTCGAAGCTGTTCTGGCCGAGATTGGTATTGACGCGGAACTCCACGCCCTTCAATGTGACCAACTAGTTCGTTTCTAGCAATTGCTCGGCGTACTCTTGAACTTAGTTCGGGATCGATAATGCGCCGCGGTTTAACCCACTCTAATAAATTACGTATAGGTTTCACACTAAAGTCAATTGTGCCATGTGTTCCAACATGGCCAGTAAGCTGAATATAAGTGAGAGAATAAGGCATATGTGCAATCGACTGTGCGCCTAGCCGAATACCTTTTTGTCGAACTGTTGCAATGTCAATAGGCTCTCCAGCAATTATTCTAAAACCACCTTTGCGTTCAACGAATTGAAAAGGAATGTGCGGTCTTGGAGCCATAGAAAAAATAAACAAACCCAAATTTAAAAAGCAACACAGTTAGTCAACGC
>JAHFHN010000055.1 GCA_023246885.1 Microcaldota archaeon | reverse complement strand
CTTGCTAACTGACCAGCAAGTTAAAGTGACTGCTGACAAAAATGTCAGCCAAAAAGAAGAATTCGGCGCAATGGTGCAAGATATTTATTCACAGCTTAAAGATACGAAGACAACTGCAAAAGTTTCGGATGTGTTGAAAGTTGACGCGCCAAAACAACAAACGCCATCAGAATCGAAAAATGAGCGAGGAACCAAAACTCCATCTAAAACATCGGCACAAGCAAGTAGTGCTCCAGCTTCGTCTGCTGAAACGGGGGTATCAATGTCCGATATTTTAGGAACTAGTTTATTTTCCAATTCGCAAACAGATAAGTCAGCTAAAGATAAGGAGTTGCTCGCAGCTGAATCATCCGCTTCTTCTAGTCAATCTGGCGGTACGGATATATTTGCGCAATTATCAAAAGCAACAAGCGGCCAACCAGCTTCAGCTCAATCAACTTCTTCACAGCCTGCTCCTGCTGCATCTTCAAGTAAATCCGATGTGTCTTTTGTACAAATTCAAGCAGAGCAAGGGATGGGTTGTCCAACTTGTAAATCTAAAAGTTCAAAAATAATTTTCTGCCCGTACTGTGGAACTGGAATGTGTGCAAATTGTTCTCCTTCAATAAAGCCAATTGGCCCTGGTCAATTTATTTATACTTGTCCGAAGTGCAAAGAAGAAGTTAATGTTAAGAAAAAGGCCGGGAGCTAGTGCGTTTTTTTCTAAATACTTTATCCATTGCGCTGCCTGCAAATCCTTTTGCAATACTTTTAGTACGTTGCCAGCGGAGTCCCTTTTTCTCTTTTCTATCTGGTAACTTAACTTTACTTATAAATTCGTCGCCTTCTGGAGTTTTAGATTTTAATTTGATTTGCCGTCCTCCTGCGATCTGATCAATTTCAAAATGCGCAGGGTCTAAATGTAGTTCTAAATTGTCTAAAAACTTTTTTCTTTGTTCCCTGGTTTGCAATGGTGTTCTAATGTAAAGATAATTCTGGTTTGGAGTTTGCCTAATCTGTGAAACTCCTTGCGCATAGCAGAGTTTGCCAAGCTTTTCTGGAGCAACATGTGCACTGTCAAGTTTTGCTTCATGTCTGGCGATAAAGTGTTTGATTTTTGCTTCAACTTCTGGTTTTAATTCATCTTGATAAATCGATCCATACCAGTAATTAGTTATGTCATACAATGCGTTACGCAAGTAACTGGCCTTATAAACTGGATCTTTTACGTGCATTGCATGTTGCATCATTGTTTCAATTGCCTTTTTTACTACGGGGGATGTCTTAATTTCAGAATCGTCAGCTGCCGGTGGCAACAACTCGGCTATAGTGTGGAAAAACCCGCCCCCGCCATGACGTTGATCATAGTTGTTATGTGGCTCACGCGGCTCTCGAATTAACTTTCCTTCAAAATATGCTTCTTTTAATTCAGCTAAAAGTGCAGAAGGTACATGTAATTCAATTCTTTTTCGCGCCCAAAGCGGAACACTATCCTGGTAATGTTCTTCAGCATTAGCCTTGCCGGTTTGCGCAGCTATGTTCGCCTTTAATGTGTTGAGCGCCCTTGCTGGATTTGTTTCAGCTATTTGCGCGGCTTGTTTAATGTGCGGCTGAATTCCATCAATTTTTCCAATTACAGCAAATCTTTCACCTAACTCAACTAATTTTGCTTTATCAATTTCTCTTCTTTCAACTGCGGCATGCAAAGCTACTTTTAGCGAAGCCGGTAACCAGCCATGTCGCTTCATTCCAATTGTGTTAAAAAATTCAGTTGCTTTTTTTATTTGTTCTTGTTCAATTGGCATAAAAGTTATAACCATAATATTTATTGTGTTAGTTTTTAAGTACTTTCACTTGGCCACATGCATATTCGCAATTGGTGCCCATGTGCTTGGCCATCTTGGTCAAAAACTTTAAATGGAGTTGAAATAGCGAGTAGTTGTTTTCCTTTCAAATTAAGCGCAATTGACTCACAGCCATTAACCTTCGCGGTTTGGTAGAGCAGGTCACTTTCAGCTAAAGTTGTTACTAGTCTAGGTTCAGGGTCGTTTGTATCAAGTTGAAATGGTGCAAATAATGGAGTTGAATCTGCATCAAGTATTTCTGCTTGGTAATCATACCCGCTTCCAACAACTGGCTTCATCAATTCAAACAAAGCACACCGCAACGCTAACTTACCAGGTGCATTTGCAACTTCACTCTCTCCAAACTTGTTGTCAAACTTATGGTCAGACAAATCACGCTTTAACAAATCTGCAACCGTATTCAATCTGAATTTACCGAGTGTATCGCAATTGTCAAAACTCCAACGTTGACTTGGAGTGTTTAAATCAGTTGCAGTTAATGTAGAGACATCTATGTTGTAAACTGATTTTCCAATCCCTTGCACGTAATTCAACAAATGTGAATTACGCAAAATATGTGCTTGGTTAGCGCCATAATCTGACAAAAACGAGAACATAAGCGCAACTGAAAAACTTACAAGTAGCAAAAACATGATGCCGTCAAAAATTGCTGCTTGACCTCTAGTTTTCATTTTGATTTCCACACAATTACGTTTAATGTTGCCAATCCTTTTACTGGAGATGCATCATCAGGACAAGGCACTGTAAATGGATACGTTAATACAACTGCGTCTTTCGGCGCATTGGACACGTCAAGCCTAGCTGCATTAAACTCATCTAATATCGGTTGCTTTTCGCTAGTACAAACATAGTTCGGGTCAAAAGTAGGCGAGTTTCTTATTTCATCTTCATTAAATACATTTGAATTCAGTAAGTCAATTCCATTAGAACAACGTGTACACCCTCTTTCACAAAACTTTTTAACAACAACTGCAAATTTCAATCCATTATTCTCAGCAAAACCACGCAATGAGTTTGCACAAATAGTTTGAAATTCGCCAGGCTGAAAAGAAGCTTTTTGAGTAGCTAAATACGCAAGTTTCTGCGTAGCCTCTCGTTGTAACAATTCGCTATTACGCGCGTCTACTTGCGCGTTTGCGTACAAAATAGTACTTATGAATAATAACATGCCAGCAACAATGGGAAATATGCTGGGTATGTCATCTCCAATTGGTCCAATAAATCCACGTTTCATTTTTAGGCACCACAAATTGTAATCGGGCTACACGCACTCGCATCTGGATTTCCACAGTTGTCAAACTTCACGTGAACTATCCCGCCTGGCCCGGCGCTTTTATCAGTACATTTTAAAATAACAAGAAACTTAGTGCGTTTATTTAAATCACGGTCAGATGGTTTAAGCACAACTACGTTTTCGCCAGGAGAAACCCCACTTTGCAAAACAACTGGATTACCATTTTCAAAAAATTCAGTTTGTACTTTTGACTTGTCATAAAGCAGATTCACCCTCCGCTCACAACTAGCATCACTGCTTGGCTTAACAATAACACTAAATTGAGTTGACTCTGGGTTTTCATGTTCTGCAAGTAACACTTCGTACCGTTCTCCAAATTTATCTTTGCTAACTGCAATTGTTTGTTCGAACTTGTAAACAATGCGCACATCTTCAACTGGTGCAGATAGCGCTTGATTGATATTCGAAGCAATTATTTTTCCAGTTGCCAGTGCTTGTTCGCCGCACAGTGCGCTTTTTTCTGTGTTGCTAATGTTAAGTGCAATAAAAGAAAGGGAAATTATGAAAAAAAGCATTGCCATTTTAGTTAAGATGTTAAGCTCCAACTGCCCCTTGCTTCGAGTTGAATATCTTCTGTATTTATGCCAAATGTTTGCCATTTAATTCAAGTCACTTGCCCTTTACCTAAAAAGCATATTTTTAGCCGTGGGTCTCCAGAGGCAGTGTCAAAAGCCTTTGCAATACGAACCGTATACTGTGTCTCTCCAGGTGCTTTGCCCATAGTTAACAATTTACTATTGGATAAACTTGACAACGTTGGAGGCAAACCGCAGTTAATGCTCTTATGGTCTTTTACATTTGCCGGGCAACCTGCTTCGCCTGAAGTGTGTGGTGTTGAAATAAGTCCAGTAGATGCACACGAGTCTTCATCAGCTTCAAGAAGAACCCTGCCTGGCATGTTGTTAACACAAATGACTGCGTCTGGCACAACAAAATATTCTTTTTCAGAAGTCCTATAAGCAAGTGGCTCAATTTTCCAACAACCGGCGGCACTAGTTGAACATTTCGTACAATAGCTAGGTGAATCATAATAGACGATCCTAATCGCCTCAATACTATCCGCCCCACACGTTGATAATTCTAGTTTAGTTTCTCGCAAAGTTGAAGGGGAACCCAGCGCAACGTCTAGCATAACTGCTTCCAAGCCACGCATTTGACTTTTTGTTTTATCAATGCACTGCGCGCTCTGCGTACTTTGCAATACGGTAAACGCCAAGCCCATGCTAGCAACTAAAATAATAACTGCGACAACTAGTTCAATTGGCGCACTTGCCTGCCCGCGTGAAAGCAACTCATGTCGACGCTTCAGTCTACGCGTCTTAAATTTAATAGTTTTCGACATGGGAAAAATTAGTGCTCGGAGCTTTTTATTCCAAGTGGGTTACTTGCCTTTAAATTTACTATAGACTACTGGCCCAATTGCGGCTATTGCCTTTGCCTCTTGTCCCCCGCCTGCAGCTGCATTAGCCGCAGCGTTCAAAGTTGGCTTAACTAAAGTAACTAGCAAAATAACCCCAATTACAACGACAACAAGCAAGTAAATCGAAGACCACTCGCTTGCGCCTTTGCGTTTTTTAAAAAGTGAAAAAAAATCCATTTTTATTATCCAGTTTATTTTAACGGAGTGCAGCTAGACAAGCATCTATTGCATTTGTGCCACGCTTTTCAGGCGCAATACTGATTACATAAACTCCCGCACTTCCAAGCAACGGGTCTCCACAAACTGAAAATGTAACTTTAACGTCTCTTGTTGCCCTAACTGCCTTGTCGCCATCAACTGTTTCTATTGCATCGTTTAACTCTGAAGCGACAATAAATTTAACTGTATCTTGCAAAACTGTTGTATCTTCAGTAACTACTCTTGCATTGATTGTTTTTCCTGCTTTCATAGTTGCGTCTCTAGGCGTTGTGCCTGGCGAATAACTTCCGCCAACTTTTTTCAACTCTTCTTTAAACACTTGTTCAGCGTCGCTTCCACTGAAACTAAATGTATTTAGGATTCCGAGCAAAACTCCAAGAATAGCTAGTGCGACAATTACGCTGATAACAAGCATCATTGTTTCAAATGCTTGTCCTCTTAAAGTTCTTGGTTTATTTTTTTGTGTAAGTTTCATGCGAAGATCACCGTTCGTTAATCGTATTACTTTGTCGGGTTTTATAACCTTAACTCTCACCCGCGTTTAACCCTTCTGATCGCTTTCAATCATTTTAGCCGCCAATAGTTGTTCCTGCAAAGTAAGCTACTGCTGAAAATATAATCGTCGCAATTGGCAGCGCTTTTGAAATCGCGATGTAAGTGTGCAACTTATTATTTGAATCTTCAACTTGCGAGTTGAAATAAGTGAGTAAAATGACCACTTCTAGCACGTAAATTCCCATTATCAAGGTAAATGTTGCCGGGTCAGCTGAAGATGATTCAGCCCCTTCTTTACAAAACATTGAACTTAAGTTACTGGCGCCGCCAAACCCACTTACGCCTGGACTCGCGGTTTGTGCACTTGAATCTGACGCACAGTTTGAAGACATTGCTTTAACAATTACGCTTTGTAAACTCGTAACAACTCCAAGTACAATTGGTGCGATAAACGTACCCATTGTTTTCAACATTGAAGTTACGCTTGACAATAAGTTGCGAAGAAGTAAATCGATTTTTTCAGCGTTGCGTAACTGAAGGGCTAAACCAATTAATGACTTGGCAGCTACGTTTACCCCGAGTCCAATTGAATCAATTGTCATACGCATGCCGCTTTCCAACATTCGCGAAGGTAAATTTTTTAATGACCCAAAATTAGGGTCAAAAACCGCGTCATCAATAGTCATTCCCATGGTTGTAACGTTGTTCAAGGTTTTGCGAAATACTCTGCTCGCAATTTTACTATTTGGCAAGAATTCAACTGCGTGTTTCAACGCGTCT
>JAHFHN010000054.1 GCA_023246885.1 Microcaldota archaeon | reverse complement strand
GTTGTTGAAACGGGAAAAGCGGTTAATTTTTTAGATGCGCAAAAAACAATCAGCGTAAAACGCGCACGTGAGACGCATCCTTTTTTGGTTGTTGATCGGAAGGGTAACGTGCATTTGATTCCAAAAACTAAATATCAGACTGCCTTGGCAAAAGCACAGCGGACTTTCTTAAAGCACGTTGTCCCCGGAAGATATCGAGCACAATTATAATCTATCAAAAGGGGAGATTAATTGGTAATTTATAGTTCCGTTGTGTGGTCTGTGGCCAAGCGTGGATTTTCTTTTTTGTTAAATGAAATCCAACATAGCTTAATTAACTCCGTTTCTGTAACCTCTATTAGATTCGGGTGTTATAATTATCTTGAAATTTCCGCAATTTACTGATTCATTCATACGCCAACATAAAGTCATCAAATCGTCAAATGGCATGTTGTTTGTCGGGTTACCGGGCGTTGGATTTGCAAGCAAACTAGCAGTTGACCATTTAGTTAAACAGCTTAAAGCACAACGAATTGGAACCGTTTACTCCCCTCATTTTCCAAACCAAGTTGTTGCAACTAACAAAGGCAACCTAAAAGCGTTTACATTAAAGTTCTACTACGTGAAAGTAAAAAACAAACACGTTTTTTTCCTCAAGGGTGACTTACAGCCGTTAACTGTCGAAGGTCAATATGAAGTAACTGCAAAGGCATTGCAGTTCTTTAAAGAAGCTGGCGGACAAAATGTCTATGCAATGGCGGGTTTAGTAACTCACCCTGGTGAAAAAGACCGCGCTATATACGCTAGTTCAACTCACAAAAAACAATTAAAGGAACTTAAGAAAACAATTGGGTCAAAAGTACATAATAATTACGTTCCAATAATGGGCATGGCTGGACTTGTTCCAACCCTCTCGCCATTATACGGCTTAACCGGTACTTGTCTGCTAGTTGAAACAACTGGCGAACCAATTGATTCAGTTGCAGCAAGCAAATTAGTTGAAGTAGTTGGCAAAATGATTGGAAAGAAAATTCCAATTGAACAACTTAAGAAAAAAGCTGAACAGGCAAAAGCTAATTTAGAACAATTAAACAAACAACAAACACAAATGCAAGAGCAACCCGCAATACCCGGCGCAGCGCCAGTACTGCCAAAAGACTCACTAAGATACATTCGCTAATGTTCACTATTTCTTTTTGTTCTTAGTTATTTGTTTTGTTTCAGCCACGCGCCCATCTGCATTTTTAAGCTCTTCAGTCAATAGGCACGCTTTACAATTCTCTCCAGAGCACGGAGTCCCACATTTTGCACAATGCTTCAATTCTTTTTCAGAAACTGGTGTTGCTACCATTAATTCTTTTAGTGACAAGAACGATTTAATAATGTTAAATTTACTTCCAGGGTGCTTTTCTTCTACGCTGTTCAAGAAATCTTTTAACTCTCCACGAAAAGAGTCAGAACTATACGGGCACTCTTGCAAGTGAAATGGCAAATCGCGCAACGTACAGTAAATAGCGCACTCTCGTTCGGTCACATACATAAGTGGTTTTATTCGCATTACGAATTTATCCCGTTCAGTTATTCCGCTAAAAGCACCAAAGCGCATGAACCTAGCTGGTTCGCTTTTGAGAAAGTTCATCAAAATAGTCTGAGCCATGTCATCAGCATTATGGCCAATAGCAAGCTTGTCGCACCCTAAGTCAAATGCCGCTTTGTTCAACGCGTGCTTGCGAAAAACTCCACAATAGCTACATGCGCCCCGCCATTTGACTTTGTCTCGCTTCTTAACTGTTTCATCCATTGAAATGCCAAAAACTTTTTTGTAAGAAAGCCGATGTAGCCTTAACCCGAGCTTGTCGCACAACGCCTGTGCTTTTTCAGCAGCTTTATCCCTATAGCCTGCTATGCCTTCGTCAATGAGAATGGGGATTAGCTGTGCGCCAACGTGTTTAGTTAGTTTAGTTAATACAAACAACAACGCTGCACTATCTTTGCCGCCAGAAACCCCGACCCCTAGCTTGTCGCCATGTTGTATGAGCTTGAATTCCCGATTTGTTTTGAAAACCCTATGTTCAAAATAAGCAATAAAACACGGGGAACACAAGTCGCTTCCAGTATAGCCAAGATCAACAACTGCATTGCGTTTTTTACACTTAGTACAAGTAACCACTTTTTTTGTTCCCCTTCTATTGATTTCTATTAATTAGCCGCCGTAAATGATGTTGACAAATTCAAGCGTATCGCCGTCTTTGAGTTCAGTTGACGGGTGAGTTAATTTGCCATTTAATTTTATAAGCCCAGTTTGCAAGTTGATTTTTTCTGCTTTAAGAATATCTGCTAGTGTAGCGCCAGTTTTAGTCTCTACTTCCTTTGTTTTGCCATCAAGTGAAAAAATTACTTTCATTCCCATCAGTCCCAAGCTTTTAAAAATACTGAACGTTCAATCTATTTTAACTAATTCGTATAACACGGTGAAAAATTTTAATGTCATTATATAACTACGTCCGAAAAGCGTTTGTACAATCTTTCAAAACCCGCAATGAAACTCTCAAGAAGAGAATTGAACACTGGAGAAAAACACCTTCAGTTGTAAGAGTACTCAAGCCACTTAATCCCTTGCGTGCGCGTGCACTTGGCTACAAAGCCACTCAAGACTACATTGTTGTACGCTCAAGAATTGCCAAAGGAAAACGCAAGAAACGCAGGCCAGATTTAGGCAGGAAGCCAGGCAAGAACCGCAAAACCGAGCCACCAGGCTTACCATTGCAAGAACTTGCACAGAGGCGCGCAGCAAAACACTTTTTGAACTTAACTCCAATTAATTCATATTTCGTCGGTGAAGATGGGCAGTATAAATTCTACGAAGTTATTTTCAGAAAATCACGCTAAGCTTTAATTTTATACTTGTACTGCGCTAATGTTTTCAAGAAATGAAAAACTTCACAGATGCAAATTTAGCTAATGCAGCTTTAAAGCCAAAAGCCGTTTCACTTGGCTTTACAAACGTTTATGTTAATACGCCTAATTTAGAAGCTGCCGATGTCGACGCGCTTATAAAACAATGCAAGCGCAAAAATTCTCCACAATTAGTTAATCCCCTATCTGCACTTGACTTTTATAAAAGTGCAGCATTAATAGAAGTTTGCCGAGAGCAGAGTAAATGTTTTGAAATCCCTTTATCTTATATTTTAAAATCAGATAACCAGAGTCTAATGTTTTTTCAATTGCGTATATTTCTTAAAAATTGCTTGCGCAGGCGAGTACCATTTTGCTTTTCAACACGCGCGCACAATGAATTTGAATTACGTTCGCCACGCGAGTTAATCGCAATTGGCCAAACACTTGGCTTAACATATGAACAAGCAGCAGCGAGTTTGAGACCAAAATTAGAATGATGGGCAAAACACGAACAAGGATGAGTGCAAAAACTTAAAATGAACAAATTATTATTCGTAACCTCCAACCAGGGTAAACTAATTGAAGTACAAAGTATTCTTCAACCAGTTGGTTTCGCTGTTGATTCAATCAACTTGGAACTAACTGAAATACAAGGGGATCAAGCTGAAGTTGCAAAACACAAGGCACTTGAAGCACGTAAATCAGTGTCGGATTCCCTTGTTGTCGAAGACACCGGCTGGTACTTTGAAGCGTATGACAACTTTCCAGGCATATTAGCAAGACAAATGGCTCAATCAATTGGCATTGATGGCTTGCTTAAATTACTGGAGGGAAAAAGCCACTCCGCTCATGTGCTTACAATAGCTGCTTTTCTTCCAGCTGGCGAAACCGAACCACTACTATTCACAGGCAAATGCAGTGGCCAAATAACTCAAGATAAAACCGAGGCTCACCCGCGGTTGCCTTATGATTCAATTTTTATCCCAGATGGCGGCAATTGCACTTTTGGCCAAATGACTCGCGAGGAAACAAACAAGTATTCTGCCCGTCGCAAGGCTTTTGAAGAATTAGCTAATTACTTAACTAAATACAAAAAAGAGTAGAAAAACAGTGAAAGCAAAAAAGCGTTATTTATCTTACAAAATTGAAGGGCAGACCTTAGACGAAAAAACGTTGAAGACAATGCTGCGCAAAGCCGTGTCGCGTTTTATCGGCGAAATGGGCTCAAGCGAAGCCAATGCCAAGTTAATTGCATTTAATACGCCAACCAACGAATTTGTGTTGCGCTGTGCAACCAACCAGCTTGAACAAGTGATTGCGGCAATTACTCTCATAACAAGCTATAATTCTAAGCCTTTAGCATTGCGTTTACAAGGTATGAGTGGAAGCATCAAGCACGTTTGGAGCTACTAAGCATAGTAATAAAAAGACGGTTTCCGCAAAGTAATTCTGAACAAAAGAAAAAAAATTAAAAAACGGGTTTTGTTACCAAAATCTGCTTAGTTTTTGAACTCGAACGTTGTAAACGTTTTTAATAAAAAAAGATTACCAAAAGGTGAACTTCCGCATTTATGTACCCTCCACAACAATCTGCATACGACCGGGCAATTACAGTTTTCTCGCCAGATGGCAGGCTATTTCAAGTTGAATATGCCCGCGAAGCAGTGAAAACTGGCAGCACTTCAATTGGCATAGTGTGCCGAGACGGCGTAGCATTAGTTGCCCACAAGCGAATCACTTCAAATTTAATTGTTGGCGATTCACATGAAAAAATCTTTCAAATCGACAAACACGCCGCAGCAGCTTCAAGTGGCTTAGTCGCAGATGCGCGCAAGTTAGTTGACTTTGCTCGCCTTGAATGCCAAAAACACCATTTAACTTACGACGAGTTCATCTCAGTTGAAATGCTTGCCAAGAAAATCGGTGACCATTTACAATTTTACACTCAACTAGGTGGCGTAAGGCCATATGGTGTTTCCTTGCTTGTTGCAGGAGTAAGCGATGGACAAGCCCACTTGTTTGAAACCGACCCAAGCGGTGCATTGTTTGAATACAAAGTAACTGCAATTGGCGCAGGTAAAAAAACAGTAGAAGAATTAATGGAAAAAGAATACAAGGACAATTTATCCGAACAAGATGCAGTTAAGCTTGCAATTAAAGCATTAAAGAAAAGCTTATCGCAAGATGAGAAACTAACTGCTTCATTTGTAGATGTCATGTTCATTTCTAAAACAACTGCAACCGGCCGTTCCTATTCAAAAGAAGAACTTGCAACATTAGTTTAGTTAGTGTAATAAGTAAAACATCGGCGTAATGATATTATGTCTGGCATTGAGAACACGTTAATCGCTCGCTTGGAACGAAATGGCGAGCACTTTGAAATACTCGTTGACCCAAAAAAGTCATACGATTACAAAACCGGCGCCAAGAAAGATTTTGAAAACGTTTTAATGTTTGATGAAATTTTTAAAGACGCAAAAAAAGGCGAACGTCAAACAACGCCCGCAATCCAAAAAGCATTTGGCACAACTGACCCCGTTGAGGTCGCTAAGCTCATAATGCGCGATGGAGATTTACAGTTAACAACTGACCAGCGCAGGAAAATACTTGAAGAAAAACGCTTGAAAATAGTTGCTTTAATTGCACGTAATTGTGTTGACCCGCGCGCAAAAACACCGCATCCGCCACAACGCATTGAAGCGGCCATGGAACAAGCGCGCGTAAGTGTAGATGCGTTTAAACCAGCTGAAGAACAAATGCTGGCAATCATTGAAAAGTTGCGGGAAATAATTCCCATTTCAATGCAGCAAGCTAAAATAGCTGCTAAAATTCCAGGCCAATTCGCTGCCAAAGCATATGGCGCGTTGAAAGAATACGGGTTACAAAAAGAAGAGTGGGGCAATGATGGTTCACTTTTAATAGTATGTGAAATGCCTGCCGGAATGCAAGGCGAGTTCTTTGACCGGTTAAACAAACTCACATCTGGCCAAGCACAAACAAAAGTATTGTAAAAAAAATAAAATTCAAAAAATAAATAAAAAAATTTAACAGTTACATGGTGAAAAAATAAGATATGGAAAAAAAGTTAATTCTTCCAGGCGATGAAGTAGCAGATACGCCAAAGCGAATGGACGGCTGTTTTATAGACGGCGGCAAAACTTACGCTGCTGTTGTAAGCATGGGCCAAGATGA
>JAHFHN010000053.1 GCA_023246885.1 Microcaldota archaeon | reverse complement strand
TTTTTGACTCAGCAGCAGGTGCTGCAGGTAACTTCAGGGACGCAACTGCGGATGGTACAACTACCAACAGGAACGTTAACTACACTGCAAACGCATTTGGAATTGTATTCAATTCAGAACCACCTTACTGTAGCGTAAGGGGTTCATGTGTTGAAGCAGCTGGGCATGGTGCAAGTTCATTCATCCTTAAGTACGCAACTCGCCTTGGAAAGGCAGTATACGTGCTACGCAAGATAGCGAGCACCGTAAATGCAACAACAACTGCAAACGCAATGATTACTCAAAGCGCTGATTGCAATGCCTTAACACAACTGCCGCAAGTTAACTATACTTCGGTTATGTGTCCAACTTCGCTATGTAACGCTGCAAATACTGCTTGCGCTCGATAGTAACTATTGGTGAAACCAGCCGGTGGAGGGCGGGTGCATCATCTAGCGTTTATTATTGGGTTTTTTATTTATTCAAACGCTAGTTTACACTATGTGTGTGCGTTTCCTGAAGGGATTGTTAGAAAATGAATGTTGAAAAAATAGCAATGCAGCGGTGCAGTGAATTACTAGTTCTTGCCAAGCAAATGTGGAAAAAAGATAGTGTGCTATCAAAGCGTTACGTTCAACTAGCGCGCAAAATAGCGATGCGGCATAGGTTAAAACTAAGGCGGCGAACGTTTTGCAAAACATGCAATGCTATTTTCATATTTGGCGAAAACGTAACTAGCCGCACTTCAAAAAAAGAAAACGCTGTGCTATGGAAATGTAATTGCGGAAACGTATTGAAATTTCCCATTAAGCGCAAGTAACCTTTTCCTACTTTTGGCCGAGCGAAGTGTTAAATACCCTTTTCTTTCTTTTATAATCTGCCAATTTACTAGAAAAATTGTGTCGCCGTGGCTGGCGAAAATGTAAAAAGAAAACTAGTTCGTTTTCAATTCGATTTACTCGAACAAGAGGATTTTTTGAATGTCAGCTTTAGATGTTAATGCAAATGATTTAATCGCAAAAGTAGCGCAGGCTTTGAAAGCAAACCACAAGGACACAATTGTGCCTCCAGTTTGGGTTAACTTAGTTAAAAGCGGGGCTCACAACGAGCGTCCACCACAAGAGCCTGACTTCTGGTACTTGAGATGCGCTTCACTTCTTTACAATTCTTACAAATATGGTTCAATTGGCGTACGCGAAATGCGCAGAAAATACGGTGGAAGAACCCAGCACATTGTAAGGCGAAGTCACCACAAGCGAGCTGGAGGAAAAATCATTCGTTTAGCATTCCAACAACTTGAAAAATCTGGTTTAATGAAACTAGAAAAAGCAAAAGTACAAAAAGAACCATCAAAACCAGTTTATTCTGGTAGAGTGATTTCAAGTAAAGGTAAATCTTTGCTTGATAAAACAGCAAAAGAATTAACAAAGTGATAACAATCTTGCAAGACGAAGAACAACTTGCAAAAACCAAGTCGGTCAAAGAGGCTGAACTTAAAGTTCAACTTGCTTTGAAAGCAATACTTCGAGATGACGCGATTCAACGCTTGTCATTAATGCGAATGTCAAACGAGTCGCTGTACCGTCAAGTTGTTTCATATTTGTTTTCCCTTTATAATTCGGGAAGAATAACAAGTAAAATAAGCGAAGAGCAATTGAAGCACATTGCTTCAACTTTCTTGCAAAACAAGCCAGAAAGTAAAATTACTCGAGTTTCAAAATAAATATCAGTGAATTTTAAAATGTCTCGATATAAATCAAGCCAATTAAAGGCCAAACTCTCAAAGGCAATGAAGCAAAACAGGCGAATGCCAGTATTTGTAGTTGCTAAAACAAAACGCAAGGTTACTTATAACCGAAAAACACGTAACTGGAGACACAAGAAACTCCAATTGAAAAAGTGATTTTGATTAAATGACTGAACAAGTTGCTGAACAATTACAAAAAGAAAAAGTCGAAGAAAAGGACGAAAAGGAAGCTGTAGCGCCGGTTGAAAAAACCAGCGAAAAAGCCGAAGTAGTTGTAGTGAACAGTCCAGATAAGCTTGAAGCAGTTGCTAATAAAGTCAGACAAAAACTCGCTGCTAAAAAAGCTGAACAAAATTCAATTGAAAAAACAACTGGCGTGAAAAAGGCTGAAAAAGCTGAAGCGAAGAAACCAGAAGAAAAGAAAGTTGAAGCGAAAAAGCAAGAGGAAAAGAAGCCAGAGGCAAAGAAACCTGAAGAAAAGAAGGCTGACTCGAAGAAAGTTGAATATGTTTTACAGCGCAAAGCTGTTGTTCCACTTCTAAAAGCTTATGCAAAGCCAGCTAAGAAACGCGCCCGTGCGGCTATTATGCTCTTGAGAAAATTCGGCGCTCGCCATGGCAAAACTGCGATTGAAAACGTTAAGATTGACGAAAAACTCGCTTCTTTTATAAATAGCCGTGGTGCTAAAAAGCCACCAAAGAAATTAAAAGTCACGCTCCTTAAAGACAAAAGTGGCAATGTAAAACTCGTGCCAGCTTAAGAAACAGCCACGCCAGCTAAAACCGGAGTTGAGACTCGATTGTCGTTTCAAGTTGTAAAAATTGAAGTAAACCGTAACCCATTCATTGGACTCTATTTAACCGCTTCTGACGACGCAGTTCTATGCTCTCATTTTGTGCCTGACAATTTATTGCGGTTAATTAATGATGTTTTAAAGCCATCGAAGATCCTTCCAGTTTCAATCGCAGATTCACATTTAACCGGAATTTACACTGCAATGAATTCAACGGGAGTGGCTTTACCTGGATTCACTGATGACAAAACGTTGCATTTCATAAAGCGAGAACTTGGAGTAAACGTTTGCAAAATAGACGACCGGTTTTCAGCAGTTAGGAGCAACGTGCTTGTAAATGATTCGCTGTGCATGGTTAATGCGCATATGGCTAGAGGCGAACATAAGAAACTAGCTGATTGTTTTGACGCGGAAGTTATTCCATTGAAGTTCGGCAAGGTATCTACAATTGGTGCAGTGAACGTAGTTACAAACAAAGGTGTGCTTGCTTACAATGACGCATCTGAAAATGAATTACAACTGCTTTCAAAAGCGTTTAAATTCAAAGCAATTCCAGCTACTTGTAACTTTGGAACGCCAGCCACTTCATTTGGTGTAATTGCCAATAAAAACGGGGCATTAATAGGAAGTAACTCCACTGGTTTTGAAGCTGGCCTTGTCTACGAAGCACTTTCAGGAGAACAATAAACTTACAGAGAATCAAATATGCAAACTAAATCCGATAATCGATCAAACGATAAATCTGGAAAACCAGTAGCTGATGACTATGCTGACCAATATGATGGCCAGTCAAATCAAAGAGAATTGCAAATGCAATTTCAATACTTAACTTCACAAATTGAACAAGCAAAGCAGCAATTCACTGAATTGAAACTAGTTTTGGAAGAAGCGCAAGAAACTCTACTTGCGCTTGCAGAACTTGAATCAAAGCCAGCCACTACAATGACTTCGCTTGGCTCAAGCATTTTTGTAAAATCCGCAATTGCTTCTGATAAAGTTATTGCCCCAATTGGCGCAAATGTCTATTGCCAAAAGTCAATTACTGAGGCAAAACAGATAGTTGAAATGCAAGCCAACAAAGTGAACCAACTCACTGTAAACGTAGAAAAGGCATTAACGCAAATGATGCAAGCAAGACAACAAATAATCCAACAAGCACAACAAACTTCTCAATAAAAAATAAGTAAAGCGCTTTTGTCTCAAAGAAGAGTGATTAAATTTCGATGTTTGGCTTCTTAAAGAAAAAAATTGCCGATTTCGTGCAAACAGTCAGTACCAGTGCAAAGTCACTAGTATCTGAAACAGCAACTGAAAATTCTACACTAGCTACTCCGGACGTTGAACAAAAGCCTACGGAGTCACCTGCCGAATCGCTGATCCCGCAAGCCCAATTGCCAGTACGCGAACAATCGCCTGTGCGCGAACAATTGCACGAACAAAAACCAACCGAACAATTACGTGAAGAAAAACCCACGGAACAATCGCGTGAAAAGTTGCCCGTTACGGAATCGGTTAAATCGCATAAAGTTGTTGCACCAAAAACTTCCGCTGTACAATTGCCAGAAAAACAAGCACTGCAAAAGCCACAACCATCAAAGCCTGTTGAAAAGACAAAACCGATTGAAAAGCCGCAGTCTCCTGTCATTTCCGAAGTTGAGCTTAAGCCAAAGCCAATAGCTTCTCCAATCCCGCCACTTCAAGCAAAAACCGTTGACAGGCAAGAAAAAGCTTTTGCTCCGCAAGTTAGCATTTTCAAGAAAATCACTGGCATTTTTTCAAGTGACGTTGAATTAACTGAAAAAGATGTTGGAAATGTTTTCGATGACATGGAACTCTCTTTGCTTGAAAGCGACGCTTCGCTTGACACTGCCCAATTCATGGTGAGCGACTTACGTTCTAGATTAATCGGCAAAAAAATCCAAAAAAATAAACTAAACGACTACGTGCAAGCCGCTGTGCGTGATTCTTTACTTGATATTTTTGCTAATTCAACTCCGCCACGTGCATTTTTTGAGTTAGTTGAACATCATAAAAAAACAAGCGAGCCACTAGTTGTGCTTTTTGTTGGCCCAAACGGTGCTGGCAAGACTACTACTATTGCAAAACTAGCTCACTTGTTAAAGCAACGTGGAATTAGTTCAGTGATTTCTGCATCTGACACGTTTCGCGCAGCTGCAATTCAACAAAGCGAACACCACGGCGAAAAAATAGGGGTAAAAGTAATCAAACACGATTATGGCTCAGACCCCGCAGCTGTTGCATTTGATGCAGTTTCACATGCAAAAGCAAAGAAAATTGACGTCGTGCTAATTGACACCGCCGGACGACAAGAGACAAATGTCAACTTAATTGAAGAAATGAAGAAAATATCGCGAGTAGTAAAACCAAATCTAAAGATTTTCATTGGCGAAACACTTGCTGGTCACTCGGTTATTGAACAAGCCAAAAAGTTCCATGAAGCAATTCAACTCGATGGGTTAGTTCTTACAAAATTAGATTGTGATGCAAAAGGAGGAAATTGCCTTTCAATTGCGCATGATTTATCCATTCCAATTTACTTTGTTGGGCTAGGCCAAGAGTACAATGAATTAGTCGAGTTTGAACCAGAATTGCTTGTATCAAGGATATTAGCTGCTTGAAAGAAACGTAATTTTCGAATTTTTTTATTGAACCGAATGGTTTTAAGTTTTGTCAACCCCTTATTTCTAGGTCGGATTTACATGCGTTTACTACAATTACACTGCGACTACGTTGAATATGCTGCTAATAAGCCTGCTTTCAAAGGAGCGGAGCAGATTACTGACGAAGAGAAAAAAGCCAAGAAAGTTACAAATGCCCTAGTTGTATTCACATCTGTCGAAGTTGGCGACAACGAAGAAGTTGTTGCAAAAGCAGTGTCTGATATCAAGAAGCATCTTGGTGAAGTTAAAGCAGAAACAATTGTCATCTACCCCTATGCTCACTTGTCGTCAAACCTCGCGAAACCAGATGAAGCTGTACGATTACTTTCATTGCTTCACGCTCAAGTGCAAAAGTTCAATGAATCTGCTGTACGCAGCCCATTTGGTTGGTACAAGGCATTTGAACTCAAATGCAAAGGCCACCCGCTAGCTGAATTATCAAAAACGATTTCATTTGAAACCGGCGGAGCAGCAAAGAAAATAGCCGGAACTACGGCATTGATTGAAACAGAGATCACTTCAACGAAGCCAGCTCAAGCAGTTGAAACTGTTGTTTCAGATTCACTTAAACAAGAGGCAGCTACGAAAAGCGTTTTTTACGTGTTAACCCCTGAAGGCGAAGTGGTTCCAGCTGATAAGTTTGACTTCAAGAAACACAAGGATTTAAAGAAATTCATTGACTATGAAGTCAAAAAAGTAAGGGTTTACGCTGAAGAGCCCCCACACATTAAATTAATGAAAGAACACGGCCTCGTGAATTATGAACCTGCTAGTGACCAGGGTAATTTCCGTTGGTTGCCAAAAGGCTTAACTGTTAAAAAACTCTTGGAACGCCACGTTACGAACTTAATGCTTGACTATGGCGCAGTTCAAGTTGAAACTCC
>JAHFHN010000052.1:1545-6141 GCA_023246885.1 Microcaldota archaeon | reverse complement strand
GCAAATAGCTAAAACCGGTGTTATGAAAAAAGAAAGTTAAAAACTAAGGGATAAACAAAAATTAAGCTAAGATTATCCGGTGAAGTGTAATTGAAAACAATTTCAATAAAACGGTAAATGTTGCGAGGTTTAGCTCGTTTCGACTGCTCTGTCCAATGAATTCAAGCCAAGCTGATAGTTGGTAAATTGTTCTTTTTCTTTACAAATCATCAAAAGCCCAGTCCTTGTCTGAGTTGCTGTTTGGTGATGTGACTTGTCTTTCTTCAGGCCCAGGCGCCAACAAAACCATAGTGGACAATGCAGTTCTTGATATGGAAACCGCGTATGTCGATGCTACTGGCAGGACTTTGCCTGACGGCCTTAACTTAGGCTCTGGAGGAGAAATTGGAGGGTTAACCTTAACTCCAGGACTTTACAAATGGGGCACGGATGTAACCATTGGGGTAACCTCACCGGCTAACCTTGTGCTTGACTGCCAAGGTAATTCTAGCGCAGTGTTTATCTTCCAATTAGATGGAAAATTAAATGTAGCTTCAGGTAAACAAGTTACTTTGACTAACAGTTGTCAGTCGAAGAATATTTTCTGGGCAGTTGCTGGCCAAACAACACTTGGAACCACATCTGTTTTCAATGGAAATATTCTAGCTGGAGGAGTTTCAACCATTGCACTTCAAACTGGTGCAACGTTAAACGGTAGGGCGCTTTCACAGTTCGAAGTTACCTTACAGTCTAATGTGGTAAACGTCCCAGTATAGGCCTTTAGTTTTTTTCTTTTTTTATCTTTTTTTCTTTTTTTTATCTTTTTTTAGTTTTTCTTTTTGCGTTAGTGTGCGGCTTATGGGCCCCTTGTTTAATGGGTTCCGCTAGCCACTATCGTTAAAAATTCTTATAGAAAACGCTATCCTTCGATAGTTCCACAGCAAGCGGATTGGCTGTTTTGTTTTGTTTTTTTTTTTTGAAATTAGCAAGAATATTATTGTAGTAAGCTGTATGAAGTGTATGATCTTGAGGCCAGATTCACTTGAGATGCTTGAATCACAGTTGAAAAAAATTCCAGAAAATAAGCGCAGGTTGGTGATTGTTGTTGGGCGGCATCCAAATGAAGGTACAATTAATATTGCAAAACGTTACCATGCTGCTTGGGAGAAATATGGCGCAGTAGTTGTGAGGGTTCCTGCGCATTGGACTCCGCATGGTTTTTGGCGTACTGCTCGCTCTCAAGGTTTAACTGATAGTCAAGCTCATGCAAGCTATGCTAAAGTTCCTCAAGACTTTCATATTGTTGATTTCATATCGAAAAAAGGTTTTGAAGTACCAGTAGTATCTTTCCATGCTACGCCTATTTCTCCCACAATGACGGCTGACTCTTTCATTAATGACCAATTAAAACGTGGCTTAATCTACGCTAGGCGGGGAAATTCTAGTAAAGTTCCATTTGAAAGTGCAGATAATGACTCGAACTTACACCGTAATGAATTGCTTGTTGAATTTTGGTTTAAAGGTGCTGCTCAAAAACCCAGTGAAACTTCTAGATATGCGAAGCGAATTTGGCCATCTATTAAATTTGCTTTTCCAGGCATAGCAAGTGAGCCGGAATATCTGGATGAAGCTGGAAGAGTTACTCGCAAGGCATTGTCTTGCTTCTCAAAAAAACATATTAAAAGTTTTACTAGAATGATAAAAAAACTTTCCGAAACGGGTTTAGTTCGTTCAACGGATTAATCTCTTTGTAGTATGGTGTAGTCTTGGAATAGCTATAAAATCCCCCGTTGCGTTAATTGATTATGGTAGAACGTGAAGAGTTAAAGGCTGCGTCGGATATTTTGAAAGAGCATGTTCATCCGGACAGTCATGTGCTTGTAATTGGGCCTAACTTTTCTCCGATGCTTGATCCAAGCTCTTTTTACCTTTCAGCTCATCTTTCTCATCGCAAAGGACGTCTAACTCTCTTAGATAATAAGTCAACAGATTTACTTTATCTTACTCGGGCAAAACTAGCTCGGCTTCGAAAAGGGGGTAAGCTACCTAGCCGCAAAATTGCTGAGCTGCATAGAAAACTTATTCTTGGCGATCAAGATAGGGATGACAATCCGGCTGGTGTCGGCGATCCCCACACTTACGGTAATTGTATTCGTGCATGGAAGCGTATTGGTTTTCCAATGAAATCGCCGCGTATTTTAATTTCGGATGCAAGGAAAATTGAACTTCCCTCAAATTCTGTTGATGTTGTTTTTGAGCATGGTACGTTGCCTTGGCTTAGAAATACTCCTAGGGCACTAGCGGAATATTTGCGTGTTGTTCGGCCCGGAGGAAAAGTGATTATATTTACGAATGATCGAGCAACCGACATTCATGATGAACTTAAAGCGTTGCTTTCAGAAGTTGCTGGCGAAAAGCAAGCTAAACTTAGGGAAGATGACTTTCGCAGATCAATTGCGCGTGTTTCTGAACATGAATTTGTTCCTGCTTATAGTATTTTGGAGCTTATTCGATCAGTTGATCCGCAAAAAGTTAAACTTGACAGGCTTCGTAAAGAGTCTCCGCATGATCGAGAAGCGGCGCTTATCCTTGAAAGTGCAGGTAAACGACATTTTTGGATGACGTCGCTTCATAATGCCTTTCCTTGCAGCAAAGGGTTTGTAATCGAAAAAGCTAGTTGATTTTGCTCTGCCTGATACCGTTCTAGCTAAGTGGCATTAAGTTGACACAATTAACGGTATACCTAGTGTGTCTTTTAGCTATAGTATAATGAAATTGAGCTGGATATTAAGAGGCCCAAAATCATGTTAAATGCTATGAATGCGAGCGTTGCCATGGTGGCGGTTTTGCTGTCAACTGCAAGCTTAAACCCGTTGTGAATTACGAATAGGCTATACGCGGTGTAGGCTAAAGGTAATAATATTGCAAAAAAGTCTAAAAAGTCAAACAAAAGAACAGTTAGCCCAACAATAAACGGGGCTGTAAACGCAGGAACAGTAAGCCCAGAGAGCACAACGTATCCTATTTTATCATCTGTTGTCAATTTTGATTCCTTTTTTGTAATAAAATGTACCCACTTTATTGCAAGAATCAGCCACACTGGTGTTACAACTAATATTATTATTGACCTGATGAATGGTATGTCTGGCAACAGAAAATTATATTCAAGAATAAATATAACTGCAAAAATAAGCGAGTAAATAATAACTGTGAAAATTGACACTGGTTCTGGCTTTATGTTGGAGTAACTGCTTGGATTAACAAAAGCTTTCAAGCCGTCAACAAACAATTTTACAATGCCCACGGTATGCTTATTATCCTCTGATTTATAAATGTAATTTGTTATTTTGCGTTTGAAAGAAGATACTAGAGGAAAACTAGTAACTTAAGCTGCATCGAATTAATTAACACTTAGCCGTTGAATGACGTTGGGTTGTATATTTTGTGGATTTTATATTATTATTTCTGGTTTTTTTAATTGGGATTGCAAATGGAGTGTTAACTTCCCTAAGTGGAGGTGGCGGATTAATTTCAATTCCTTTTCTAATAATTTTAGGGCTTGCGCCTAACATTGCGATTGCTACTAACACGTTTAGTGTGCTTGGAACTTCAATTGGTGCAATTCCAAAGTTTGCAAAAGCAAAGAAAATACAATGGGAGTACGTTTTACCTTTTTCAATTTTGTCAATAATTGGTGCATTTATAGGCGCTAGTTTACTCGTTCAATTTCCAAAAGATTTACTTTCTAAAGTTATTGGAATTTTGCTAATTTTACTAACTTTAGTTTTCCTTAAAAATCGCGAATTAGGTATACAGCAAAAACCTGTAACGAAAAAATATAAGTTATTAGGTTATTTGCTCTACTTCTTCGGTGCTATTCTATCTGGATTCATCCTAGGCGGAACTGGCGCGCTAATAATCTATTTGCTAGTAACTTTTATGGGTTTCAAGATAATAGAAGCTAATGCAACCCGCTTAATCCCACTCCTCTTAATTGTTATAACATCGAGTTTTGTTTTCTTTCAAAATAATTTGATAAATCTAGAAGTTGGAATGGTTTTAATGGCCGGAATGGCAATAGGCGGCTATGTTGGAGCTCATTTTGCAATTAAAAAAGGCGACACTTGGGTGAAAAACTTAACTTCAATAGTTGTGCTCTTAATCGCAATTAAACTCATATTCTTGTAAGTTCTATTTTTCTCATAGTTTTTTTCTTTGCAGCTTACTTGGCGATTGTTTTTTATTATGTAATTGCATAGGTTGTTTATGAAATACTCGTTTTTATTTTTGGTTCTAACTTTAATGTCCACTGTCTTAGTGTCTGCTGATGTAGTATATCCTACTGTAACCAAAGTGTTTTTTGAAAAGTCTGGCCAGCCGTACAATGAAAAAGTAAATTTTGCGATTAATTGCTATGGTCAACATAACTATCCTCAGTCGCCTGAGTTAAACGACGATGTTTTTAATATTTCAAGCGACAATAGCTCCAAAATTTCAAAAGTGTTTTCCCGCCATGGAACTGCTTCTCACTATGGTGCAGAAATAGAAGGAGATTATTATATGAATTATATTATAATCGACTATTGTGATTTAGAAGCACAAACGCCAGAAAGTAAC
>JAHFHN010000052.1:0-1535 GCA_023246885.1 Microcaldota archaeon | reverse complement strand
CTTCTTCGCCAATTGATTTTTCCACTTGCGTTGACGGTGAAGGGCTAGGTCAAGTTTGCGAATTTAGAGTTGACCTCACGACAAAGAAATTATTATCCGGAAAGAACCCGCGAAGCCCATCGGTTATTCCATATACTAAACCCGTATCTGTTTCAGAAGTAAAAGACTTTTTGAAAGATATTCTGTGTTTATTTACTAGTTTATTTGGCGGAACTTGTTGAAATGCTACTAGAAGTTAAATTCTTAATTGCGCTTTTTATCACGCTAATTATAGAAACCGCTGTTGTTGTGCTTTTAGCAAAATTTCTTTTTCGCCTAAAAGATCTACGCAATACCGCTTTCATCGCAATAATCGCTTCTGTGCTTACTCTGCCATATTTGTGGTTTGTGCTGCCGCCGTTTTTACCTGCTGAAAATTACTTACTTTTTGGAGAAATATTTGTAATAATCACAGAAGCTTTGATTTATTTCTTGTTTACTAAATTAAGCTGGAAACAATCAGTAGTGGTTTCACTAATTGCAAATATAGTTTCGTTTTACCTCGGTAGATTTATTTTAAGCAGTCTTTAATTTTTTATTGTACGATTATCTTTCCAGTCATGCTTTGGTGAAAGTTGCAACGATAATCGAAACTTCCTATTTCGTCGAATGTACGGCTGTATGTTTGGCCCGCGTTTAATGTTCCTGAGTCAAATGCACTACTGGTTACCGTGTGTGGCGCGGCGTCTTTTTGAGTCCACGTTACAGTCGTCCCTTTAGCGATTGTTAATGTCGATGGAGTAAACGCAAACCCGCTTATTTCAACACTTACTTCACTCGCCGCATTTATTGCGTCAGTTGAATTTGAAGTCGCTGGTGGCGTTTGGCTGTAACACCCAGTTAGTAGAATGGTTGCAACTAGAAAAAATGCAATTGCTATTTTCATATATTCTTGAAAACGCTGCCATAGTTTAAATAAGTTGTTGAACGAATTATCTCAATGCTAATAGCACAAGTTAAACAATTTTTTCAAGATCCTTACAATGTAATGCTTGCGTCAGTACTATTGCTTGTTATATTTAATTTTAATTCTGCTGGCGGCATAAGTGTACTCGCCAGCGTTTTCCTTGTTGTTCTTACTTCAGTTATTATTGATAGTGCAATTGGTTATTTGAAATTCAAGCGATTATACGTTTCAGAAACGGCGGTTATCAGTGGGTTAGTGCTTTCTCTAGTTATATCGCCTCAAACGCCACTTATTTTCTTAATAGCTGCACCTGCAATTGCTCAATTGTCAAAACACGTGATTAGGTACAAGAATAAACCAGTGTTTAATCTGGCTGGTTTTGGCATGTTTTTAGTATTTTTATTTTTTCCAGCTGGAGAAGCGTGGTGGGGAAATTCAATTGCGTTACTCGCTTTAATTTTAGGGGTTTACATCTCTTACCGTATAGCGCGACTATATGGTTCGATTTCTTTTCTATCCGCTTTTGTCATTTTCAATGCTGGCTATAGCTTTTTGCAAAGTGCAGCTTTTAGTTTTAATTCAGCGATTT
>JAHFHN010000051.1 GCA_023246885.1 Microcaldota archaeon | reverse complement strand
TGAACTGAAATTGAAATACTATCCGGCGTAGTTTTGAGTTTAATATTCTCCTTTTCAACACCCGGGAGTTCTGCAATTACTCGAATTTCTTTCTCGTGGTTAATTACATCACCTAATGGTTCGCGTTCTTCTTTAACTTCACCGCGATTAACGTTTCCAAACTGCTGGACATGCGGTTTGCCATCTGGGCCAACTCTAATATTTACACCGTAGACAATTGGCTCGCCTGGCTTCACGTTCTTCTGTCGCTTTGCCATATCTTCTAGTAACTGGTTCATCAATTCATCGATTTGCCCAAAGCCAAAGTTACTTTCAAAATCCGAAAAGAATTCACTATTGTCAAAAGGAAATCCACTAAACCCAAAAGGCGACTTACGTTTCTTAACTACCATAAACCCAACACCTCAAAAAATACAGACATAAAATATACGCAAGGGGGATTTAAAATTTCGCTTTTGAAACTAAAAACAAAAGTTCAAACAAAACAAACGCATTTTTTAAGTTGAGTGAACAAAATAAATTACCACTAATTTATCTAGCCCCGTCGTCTAGTGGTCAAGGATACGGGCCTTTGGTGAAAGGTTTTCAAAGCCGAGTTTTCGGCCTATACTCCTTTCAAAGAAAGCCTGCGACAGCGGTTCGAAGAACCTTTTCTTTTGATAAAAGAAAAGCCTCACGGAAAAGAAAACCCGTGAGAAACGAAAATCCGCTCGGGGCTATTTTATTTTTACAGGTTAAAAGCATGGACTGTATTTTTTGTAAAATTGTTAAGGGAGAAATCCCGTCGCACAAGGTTTACGAGGATGAACACACGTTTGCTTTTTTTGATATTAACCCAATCAGCGATGGGCACACGCTCGTTATTCCA
This sequence comes from Microcaldota archaeon, assembly GCA_023246885.1. Lineage (GTDB taxonomy): Archaea > Micrarchaeota > Micrarchaeia > Norongarragalinales > UBA8480 > JAHFHC01. The sequence continues at coordinate 5,285 of JAHFHN010000051.1, read as the reverse complement.
AAACACCATCATGAAAACTTATTAACCGCTAGCGAAGAAGATGTAATGTTAGTTGCAAAAACAGTTAAAAAAATTGCAAACGCAGTAAAGAAAACTTTCAACGCAGATGGAGTGAATATTTTGCAAGCTAATGGTACAGCAGCAGGACAAAGCGTATTTCATTATCACGTGCACGTTGTGCCACGAATGGAAAAAGACGGCTTGCACTTGTGGCCACCTACAAAGCGAATAGGCCATGAAGCTACTGAAATGGCAAGAACAATAAACAAAAACCTGTCGAGAGAACAAGCGGGTTTTTAAATGGGTTCAGGCACTATAGTATCAAGAGTTGAATTTATCATATGGGCAGAGTAAAAGGATCAAATGTAAAGAGATTAGGCAAACAGCTTGTGGCAAAGTACCAAGCGCAGTTTGGAGTTAATTTCACTAAAAATAAGCAAATGCTTAAAGCAATGGGCTTGAAAATGCAAAGCAAAATTGAATTAAACAAGCTAGTTGGCGAAATTACAAATCAAGAAAAGAAAATAAAGCAAAGCCAAAAGGCAGACGAAGCAACTGCTTAAAACTATTTTACTTTTTTCTTTTATTACCTTTTTCTATTATTACTTATTTTTATTTTCACTTTTTAATCCCAAAGTGCTTTTCTAAAAGAAACAGCAATTCAGGGTGAAACTTTTCTTTTTGGCTTACCATTTCTTGAATTTCTTTCAATGAAAAAAACTTCATTTTTTCCACTTCTTTTAAATTAACTTTAAATTCGCCGTTGTAAATTGAAGTAAAGCTCCCGAGGAATTTTGAGTAACCGCCGTACTCGGGTGAATTTACATAGCGATCAACTGACAAAAGCTTTACATGCGGGGTTACGCCGATTTCTTCCATTGACTCGCGCATAATAGCAATTTCATAAGTTTCACCGGATTGCACGTGGCCACCAACGGCAGTGCTCCAGTAGCCGGGCAAAAAAGATTTCATTTTGCTACGAAGCTGTAAAGCCATTTCGCCAGCGTCGTTGAAAATAAACAAGTGGCAAATGCGATGCGAAAGTTTAGCCGCGTAAATTTCACTATAAGGCGCACTGCCAATTACTTCATCTTTATCGTTTACAACGTCTAGTACTTCCATACAAAATATACAACTCACTTTCAACTATGTTTCTTAAATAAATTCCAATAAATTAACAAAACAGAAATTGATAATACTACACATATTAACAACGCATTTGTCGGACCAATATTATCCGCTATTAACCCAATTGTAAAGGCAAATAATGCAAAAAATAAGCTTCCAGCAAATGAATTAAGTGAATCCATTGTTGCTCTTTGCCTATCGGTAAATTCTTTATGAAGCAAGGTTTTATTGGCAACTGTACCAATTCCAAAAAATAAAGAGTTTAGTGAAAGCATAAAAGGAGATAGAATATTTGGAAAACCAATAAAAATAAGCCCAATTATTTTTTCAAGTATTTGTTGACCAAAGAGGATTTTAAGTGGCTTAAACTTTTTAATTATCTTGCCCGAAAAGTAAAAGCCAATAAATGCAAATAGATGTGCTAGTGACCTTGCTATTCCTAAAGCCCAAATTGGCCAAAGTAATGCAATAAAAACTGGCATGAACTGATGGTTTGTTTCGCCAATCCCATAACCTAAAATATTCGCAAGGCTTAACTTTCTCAGTTTAGCACTTTTACGAAATGCACTGATGGATTCTTTTAAATGAGAAAAAATATTCTCTGAAATTTTATCAGTGTGCACTTTAGGTTCAATAAACCAAAATGAAATAAATAAGCAAATTAGTTGAGGCACAATTGATGCAATCATAACTAGCTGGAGAGAGTAACCTGCAATAAAGCCACCAATAAGTGCAGAAATGCCTAAGCCAGCTTGAAACATAGAACTTAATTTTCCAAGGGTGTCAGAAAAAATGCCTAGTTTTTTTTGTTCTTTTAACGTATCATAAAGTAAAGCGTCATTATTTCCACTAAAAAAAGATGAAGCTAATCCTTCAAAGATTGCTCCAAGTGCAAGTATTGCAAATGAATTTGCAAGTGCATAGGTGGATATTGCAAAAACGCTGGCTAATGAACCCAAAATAATTGTTTTCTTTCTTCCTACAAAATCAGAGAGAATTCCAGTTGGAATTTCAAACAAAACATTACTTAGAGCTGCAATAGAGAAAACGGCCATTCCTAAAGCCCAAGAACCAGTAACTTGAGCGAAGTAAATAAGCGCTATGGGGCCATACAATCGAAAATCTAAGAAGAAATTATGCCAGCGCAATAGTGTAATATTTCTTTTAATCATCTTAGCTTCCTCACTGCCGCGTCTATTTGCGCCATTCCTTCAATTATTTGTTCTTGTGAACACGCGTAGGATAATCGGATGTGTGCATCTGAGCCGAATGGCTGGCCTGGCGTAGTTGCGACAAGGGCTTCGTTCAAAAAGTAAGCGGCAACATCGACTGAATTGGAAAGTGTTTTTCCGTCTGGCGTTTTTTTGTTGAACAAGCCAGAAACATTAGTGAAGGCATAAAATGCCCCTTTTGGAAGATTAGCATGTAAATGAGGAATTTCGTTGATGAGTTTTACTATTAAATCACGTCGATTGCGGAATTCTTTTTTCATTTTTGAAACTGAACTTTGTGAGCCAATAAACGCTTCAACAGCTGCTTTTTGTGAAACGCTAGTTGGATTACCTATAACGAGTCCTTGCAGTGAAGTTATTGCAGTTGCAAGTTGAATTGGTGCCGCAGTGTAGCCTATTCTCCAGCCAGTCATTGCATATGCTTTTGACACGCCGTTAAGTGTAATTGTATTTTGGTGGTAGATAGCTGGTGAAATGTGTTTTCCAGAATAGGTTAATTTTTCGTAAATTTCATCTGATAATAGCCATATGTTTTTCTCGCTTGCTAATTCGCATATTTTTTTAATGGTTTTTTCAGGAATAATTGCACCAGTCGGGTTACAAGGCGAATTTAGTACAATACATTTTGTTTTTTCTGTAATTGCAGCAGCGATGTCTTCGAACTGCACTTCAAAATCGTTTTCTTCTTTGCATTGTACAAAAACAGGTACGGCGCCAGTTGATTTAACTTGAGAAAATACAGTTGGCCAAGATGGAACTGGAATTATAACTTCGTCGCCTGGGTTTAGGATGCAGTTAAATGCAAGGTACAGCGAATTGGCAACTCCGGCGTTTACAACAATTTGGTCAGGCGAGTAAGCTAGGTTATTGTCGCGTTTGAATTTGTCGCAAATTGCTTGCCTGAGTTCCGGAATACCAGATACTGGTGTGTAGTGAGTGAAATCTTTTTTTATTGCAGCGAGGGCAGCACGTTTAATGTTTTTTGGCGTGGGGAAGTCAGGCTCGCCTAAAGTGAAGAACAAAATATTTTTTCCACTTGCGGCTAATTCTCTAGCTTGTTTGTCAAAAGCGCGAGTAGGTGACGGGGTTAAACTATTTGCGAGTCTGGATAATTCTGTTGGCATTTTTGCGTAAACCTTAAACTTTGCTGAATCGAATTGCAACTAGTGTGTCTTCAACTTGTACAGATGCGTCGTTTTCTCCGCCTTCTTCTGCAAAGGTTACTTTAGCGGCGCCTACGTGTTGGCTGAGTTCTTTTTGCATTTTCTTCAAATAACTTTGAAGTTTTGCGTCGTCAGTGTGAATGTAGAGTTCAATTTTGTCGTTGACTACTAAGCCAGTGTTTTTTCTGCCGGCTTGTATGCTGCGTACAACTTCGCGATACATTGATTGGTGAACTAGTTCTTCGTCACGTTCAATTGAAATAAAGACTTTGCCAACAATTGAATCTTTTGAAGTGAATTTCTTTCCAGTTGGCGCGCTCGTCTTAAGGATCACTGACTCGCAGTTGTTAATTTTACTTAAAATTCCTTGCAGGTTTTCAACAGCGGCAACTTTTTCTTTGCTAACGAGAATTACTTCGCGTATTGGCCAGCGGAGTTTAATTCCGGCTTCTTGGCGGCATGCATTAGCAGCTTCAGTGATTGCAAAGGCTTCGCGCATTTGTTTTTCTAGTTCAACGTCAATAAAACCAGAATCTGATGGAAGTGAAGCTAAGTGCACGCTAGCAAATTTCTCTCCAAATAAGGGCTGTAATTGTAAGAAAATGTATTCGGAGATAAATGGAGTTATTGGCGCGAGTAGTTTTGAAATTGTGTAAACGCAATAGCCGAGTGTTTGTTCGCTTTGCTGGCGTGAAGTTTTATCAGCGTTTGCATTCATGCGGTCGCGGATTAGTTTAACGTAAGCGCGGGATAAATCCTCGACAATGAAGTCCATTGCTGCACGGCCAGCGCTGTGGAATTCAAAAGTATCCATGTGTTTCAAAAATTGCGTTATAGTGGAATCTAAGCGTGATAAAATCCATTTGTCTTCAAGTGCAAATTTCTTCACGTCATTTGGGGCGAGTACTTTTAACTTACAGTTGGCGTCTTTGTATGTTTCTAGGAAAGTGAAGCAATTCCATAATATTGAAAGGGCTTGTTTTGGTTTCTTTGCTTGTTCAAATGAAAACTTTTGGACTTCCCAAGGCGCAATTTCACTACAATAGTATAATCTGATGACGTCTGCGCCGAGTTTTGCAATTCCTTCTGCAGCAGGGATAACATTGCCTACACTTTTGCTCATTTTGTCTCCTTTTTCGTCAACTACCCAGCCCATCATTGCAACTGATTTGAATGGCGTGTGGCCAAAAACTCCAACTGAGCATAGCATAAGTGAGTCAAACCAGCCGCGTACTTGGTCTTGAGATTCAGTTACTAAATCAACTGGAAACATTGACTCGAATAACTCTTTGTTCTTGAAAGGGTAACCTAGTGATGCCCATGGTGCAATTCCACTGTCAAACCACACGGTGAAAATGTCTTTAATTCTCCTTGAATTTCCACCACATGCGCTGCATTTTAGTACAATGTTGTCAACTACGTGGCGGTGAAGGTCGGTTAAGTTCTTTTCATCTAATTTTGTGACACTTTTTTGAATTAGTTCAGCCCGGCTTCCGATTATTTCGTGGCTGTTGCATTTTTCGCAAGTCCAAATTGGTATTGGAATACCCCAATAGCGTTGCTGGGATAAGCACCAGTCTTCGCGGTCGGCAATCCAATTTTGGAACTTCGTTTTGCCAAAGTCAGGCATCCAGTTTATGTTTTCGTTTTCAGCGAGGATTTTTTCTTTTAATGGGTCAACTTTCAAATACCATTGTTTGCTTAAGCGGAAGATTAATGGCGTTTTGCATCGCCAGCATACGGACGCACGGTGAGTGAAGTA